>JANOYE010000122.1:0-20281 GCA_031428695.1 Rhodoferax sp.
CATTTCGTTCCCGGGTTTCCAGTGATGGCCTGGCCGATGATGGAATGGGTTCTGGATTCAACCTACCCGCACCTTCACAATAAGTCTGCCTGGATCGAAAAGTCCGTCATCGTCTTCGGCGCCATGGAAGCCACCCTGACACCGCTGATGGAAGACATTGAACGTGAGTTCGCCGGCGCCAAGGTCTTCAGCCTCCCCAGCGTCGACCATCCGCAACACGGGCGCCACATTGAGTTGGGCGTCAAAGGCGCGCCAGCGCTGATCGAGTTGGCCTACCCGGCGCTGCTGCGTGGCCTGGAAAAATTTGACGCCCGCCTCGGGCCCGAACTGGTGCGTCAGTAGTCGCACCAGTTTGGTGCTTTTAAATCCCTTTTTGATGGATGCACCTAAGCGGTGCGATGTTTGCACACAAAGCAGGCATCGGCGCCATTGACCATTGCCGTCGGCTGGACGTTTCATTTGGGAAAGTGACTCAAAAATCGGGCAAAATGCGCGGTTTGGCAGATTTATTCAGGTGCCAGTGGTGGCACAAAAACTGCATTCAATCCAAACAGGTTTCCTTTAACAAATCCATTCAACAGGAGTATTTGATGGCCAAGACCGTCGCAGACGTGATGAAAATGGTGAAAGAAAACGAGGTCAAGTTTGTTGACTTCCGTTTCTCCGACACCCGTGGCAAAGAGCAGCACGTTACCGTGCCCGTGTCGCATTTTGACGAAGAAAAGTTCTCGGGCGGCCACGCCTTCGACGGCTCCTCCATCGCTGGCTGGAAAGGCATTGAAGCCTCAGACATGTTGCTCATGCCTGACCCGAACACCGCCAACATTGACCCGTTTTTTGAAGACACCACCCTGTTCCTGACCTGCGACGTGTTAGAGCCCGGCGACGGCAAGGCCTATGACCGCGACCCGCGTTCCATCGCCAAACGCGCCGAGGCTTACCTTAAAGCCTCCGGTTTGGGCGATACGGCCTACTTCGGGCCAGAGCCTGAGTTTTTCGTGTTTGACGACGTCCGCTGGGGAGCCGACATGAGCGGCTCATTTGTCAAGATCGACGAATACGAAGCGCCTTGGAACACCTCCAAGAAAATCGTAGGCGGCAAGCGCGGCCACCGTCCTACCGTCAAGGGCGGTTATTTCCCCGTGCCTCCCGTTGACAGCATGCAAGACCTGCGCGCTGAAATGTCCACCATTCTGGAATCCCTCGGGGTGCCGGTCGAAGTGTTCCACCATGAAGTGGGCGGCGCAGGCCAAAACGAAATCGGCACGCGTTTCAGCACCTTGGTGCAACGTGCCGACTGGACGCAAATCTTGAAATACGTGGTCTGGAACGTGGCCAACAGCTACGGCAAAACCGCCACTTTCATGCCCAAACCCCTGGTTGGCGACAACGGCTCGGGCATGCACGTGCACCAGTCGATCTGGAAAGACGGCAAAAACCTGTTTGCTGGCAATGGTTATGCGGGCCTGTCGGACTACGCTTTGTATTACGTCGGCGGCATCATCAAACACGCCCGCGCCCTGAACGCCATCACCAACCCCGGCACCAACAGCTACCGCCGCCTGGTGCCAGGTTTTGAAGCGCCAGTGAAGTTGGCCTACAGCGCCCGCAACCGCTCGGCGTCAATCCGCATTCCATATGTGGCCAGCGACAAAGCCCGCCGCATTGAAGCGCGTTTCCCCGATCCATTGGCCAACCCGTACTTGTGTTTCGCCTCATTGATGATGGCGGGCCTGGACGGCGTCGAAAACAAGATCCACCCCGGCGAAGCCGCCACGAAGGATCTCTACCATCTGCCGCCCGAGGAAGATGCAAAGGTGCCAACCGTGTGCCACAGCCTCGACCAAGCGCTGGGTTACCTCGACACTGGCCGCGCCTTCCTGACCAAAGGCGGCGTCTTTACCGACAGCATGATCGACGCTTACATTGAGCTCAAGATGCAGGAAGTCACGCGCATGCGCATGGCGACCCACCCCATTGAGTTCGACATGTATTACAGCCTCTGATCTTTGCGTAGGTCGCCATCGAACCCGATGGCGGTCTGGATAAAAAACGGCCTTCGGGCCGTTTTTTTATGGCCCAGCCGTCCTTGGGGGCATGGCTTTGAAATTTCACCCAAATGGCGCATACTTGCCCTTCCCATGAAATCCACTCCGCTTGTCCCCCTGGTTTCTCTGGTTTCTCTGGTTTCTCTGGCCGTTTTGTTGCTAGCTGCGCCGCTGGCCTACGCGCAGGTGCCTGCCGCCAGAATCGTGTACCGCTGCGACAACAACCACTACACACAGACGCCCAAGGAAGACCCGAAAGCCTTCAACTGCAAGGTGCTGGAGGGCGGCAACGTCACCATCGTCGAAGGCACCCGGCCTCAAAACCAGGGCGCGGCGGCGCCCGGCAACCCGGTGCGTGTGGCGACAACACCATCTGCTTCGGCGCAGCCTGGGCAGCGCATTGACGCCGGCGACCAGCGCGCGCGCGACTCTGAATCCCGGATGATTCTGGACGCCGAGTTGCGCAAAGCGGAAACGCGGCGCAACGAGTTGGCGCAAGAATACAACAACGGCGAGCCCGAAAAACGGGGCGATGAAACCCGCAACCACCAAAAGTACCTTGACCGCGTGAGTGAGCTCAAGACCAACCTGCAACGCATTGACAACGACATCGCCGGCATTCGCCGTGAGTTGGGGCGATCCAGCGCATCCAACGGCTCGTCAAGCGGCACCGTCCTGAAATAAATCTGTTGCCCGGTTGAAGTCGCTGAAATCGCTTCGGGCCAGGCGCACAAATGGCCCAAAATCCACGACCCTCCTCGGGCAAAATGGGCGGCTTGAAAAAGCCGCTATCGAGCCCGCCAGCTGCCCCAACGCGTCGTTTGGCGCAGGATCGTTTCCACGCCTTTGATTCGCTGGCCACCCTGGTAGCGGTGGTTCAAGGTGATGGCACCGTGATCTTCGCCAACGCCTCGCTCGAAGACGCCTTGGGCATTTCGCGCCGATCCATCGAGGGATTGCCCTTCGCGGCCAACTTCACCGAGCCACATGTGCTGGACAACGCGCTGCAAGGGGCGGGTGGCAATGAGTTCGCGGCACTGCGTTACGACGCCTGGCTGCGCCGCCCGGCGCACGAGCCCATCTTGGTGCACGTGATCGTCACCCAAACCGACATCCAGGCCGGCCAACCGCAGGAAATCGTCATCGAGATGCTGCCGCTGGAGCAACAGGCGCGGCAAGACCGCGAAGAGCGTTTGGTTGACCAGGCCAATGCCAACAAGGAGTTGATCCGCAATCTGGCGCACGAGATCAAGAACCCGCTGGGCGGCATCCGGGGCGCGGCGCAATTGCTGGAGATGGAGATCGAGTCGCGCGGCCTGATCGAATACACCCAGGTCATCATCCGCGAAGCGGATCGCCTGCAACTGCTGGTAGACCGCCTCTTGGCGCCGCACCGGCGGCCGCACCTGGTGGGCGACGTGAACATCCACGAGGTGTGTGAACGTGTGCGTTCCTTGATATTGGCCGAGTTCCCCAAGGGCCTGCGCGTGGTGCGCGACTACGACACCTCGATCCCTGAGTTTCGGGGCGACCGCGAGCAACTCATCCAGACCGTGCTGAACATCGCCCACAACGCCTGCCAGGCGCTGGCTGAGAAGATGGCGGCAGCGGCGTTGAACGACCCGGCAACGATCACTTTCAAGACCCGCGTGGCCCGGCAAATCACCTTTGGCAAGCAGCGTTACCGATTGGCATTGGAATTGCATGTCATCGACAACGGACCAGGAGTGCCGCAAGCGATCAGGGAGCGGATTTTCTACCCGCTGGTGTCGGGGCGCGAAGGCGGCTCGGGGCTCGGCCTGACACTGGCGCAGACTTTCGTGCAGCAGCATTACGGCACGATCGAATGCGACAGCCAGCCTGGCCGGACCGATTTTCAGATACTGATTCCGCTTCCTTGATGTCACAAAAAGTGTCGCGCAAGGCCGGCGGAATGCCAAAGAAGGGACGCGCACACACATGAAGCCGATCTGGATAGTTGACGACGACCAGTCGATCCGCTTCGTGCTTGAAAAAGCGCTGTTGCGCGAAAACCTGCCGACCCGCAGCTTCACCAATCCCAAAGACGTGCTGATGGCGCTGGCCACAGCGAGCGACGACGAGTTGCCACAAATCTTGGTGAGCGACATCCGCATGCCCGGCGGCTCCGGCCTGGATCTGCTGGACAAAGTCAAAGCCAAAATGCCGGGCCTGCCAGTGATTGTGATGACGGCATTTTCAGACCTCGACAGCGCCGTCTCAGCCTTTCAGGGCGGCGCTTTTGAGTACCTTGCCAAGCCTTTTGACCTGCCCAAAGCGGTGGAGCTGATCCGCCGCGCCGTCGAAGAAAGCCAGCGCGAAGCGGTGGCCGAAGAACGCCAAGTGGCATCGCCCGAAATGCTCGGCCAGGCGGCGGCCATGCAAGACGTGTTCCGCGCCATTGGCCGCTTGAGCCAAAGCCATGTCACCGTGATGATCACCGGCGAATCGGGCAGCGGCAAAGAGCTGGTGGCGCGCGCGCTGCACACACACTCGCCGCGCGGCGACGCCAGCCCCAAAGGCGCGAATGGCCCCTTTGTCGCCATCAACACGGCGGCGATACCCAAAGACTTGTTGGAGAGTGAACTCTTCGGGCACGAACGCGGCGCCTTCACGGGCGCGCAAACCATGCGCCGGGGCCGCTTTGAGCAGGCCGACGGCGGCACCTTGTTCTTAGATGAAATTGGCGACATGCCGTTTGACCTGCAAACGCGCTTGCTGCGGGTGCTCTCTGACGGCAATTTCTACCGCGTCGGCGGCCACACGGCCATCAAAACCAATGTGCGGGTGATCGCCGCGACGCACCAAAACCTGGAGCAGCGGGTGAAAGATGGCGCGTTCCGAGAAGACCTGTTCCACCGCCTGAACGTCATCCGCTTGCGCCTGCCGGCCTTGCGCGAACGCCGTGACGACATCCCTATGCTGACGCGGCATTTCCTGGTCCAAAGCGCGACCCAACTGGGCGTGGAACCCAAGCGTATTTCAGATGCGGCGCTGGCGGTATTGGCAAACTTTGCCTTCCCGGGCAATGTGCGCCAGCTGGAGAATATCTGCCACTGGCTGACGGTGATGGCGCCGTCGCAGTTGATCGAGCCCAAAGATCTGCCACCAGAAGTGCTGCTGGCCGCCGCCTCTGCCTCTGCCGTCGGCACCGGGAACACAGCGCCCGTTTTGCCTGTTGCGTCGGGCCCGCACAGTGCAGATCAACCGCTAGCCGCATCTGCAGCCGAACCTCTGCGAACGGCGCCGCCCGCCTACGGTGTTGAGGCGAACGCGAGCGCAGCCGCAGTCCAGGAGCCGTTCGCCTCGCATGCCGCGCTGGTCGCCGATCCCATGGGCGCAGACCTGCCCGCTGCCTGGGAGCTCGGCCTCGAAGCCGAAGCCCTGACCCTCTTGGCCAATGGCCGCACCGATGTGTGGGACGCGCTGACGCGCCGCTTTGAAGCGAAACTGATCCTCACCGCGCTGGCCACCACCAAAGGCCGCCGCATTGAGGCCGCCCACAAACTCGGCATTGGCCGCAACACCATCACGCGCAAGATTCAGGAGCTGGGGTTGGAGTGAAGGTCGCTATATTAATAATAGCAAACTATCGATAATATTCGTGACTTAGGTGCCAACTAGCCGCAAATTTTTCAGAAAATCTGAAAATTCAGTGAAAAATTAACACCCATATTAATTTCTAGGTTCCGGCCCGCTCCAGCATCGCATGCAGAAGCACATTGCAGCCCGCTGTGATGTGCTCGGGCTTGGCGTCTTCAATCTCGTTGTGGCTGATGCCATCTTTGCAGGGGATGAAGATCATGCCGCTGGCGGTGAGCCTGGCCATGTAGACGGCGTCATGCCCGGCGCCTGAGACCACCGGCATATTCGAGTACCCCAGCTTTTTCGCGCCACGCGCCACGGCATCAATGCAGTCTGCATGGAAACCGATCGCTGAATAATTGGACACCATTTCAATCTCGATCTTTAAACCAGTCTCCGCGCTCAGTTTTGCCGCGCAGGCTTTGACTTCGGCCACTTGGGTGTCCACCAGGGCGTCGGTGCTGTTGCGCAGGTCCATCGAAAACTTCACACGCCCCGGAATCACGTTGCGGCTGTTGGGGAACACCTGCACCATGCCCACCGTGCCGCGACCGTGCGGCTTGTGGCGCAGCGCGCTGGCCACCACCTCCTGCATCAAATGGGTGGCGACCTGCAGCGCGTCTTTGCGCAGCGCCATGGGTGTGGGCCCGGCGTGCGCCTCCATGCCGGTCACCGTGCAGTCAAACCAGCGGATGCCCAACACGCCTTGCACCACACCAATCGTGATGTCGTTGTCTTCCAGCACCGGGCCTTGTTCGATGTGGGTCTCGAAATAAGCGCCAATCGGGTGGTCGCCTGGCTCTTGTGGCCCCAGGTAGCCGATGCGTTGCAGCTCGTCTTTGACCGATTTGCCTTCCAAGTCTTTCGCCGCATACGCATGCTCCAGCGTGAAGGCCTTGGCGAACACGCCCGAGCCCATCATCACCGGCACAAAACGCGAGCCTTCTTCGTTAGTCCAAAAGGCCACTTCAATCGGCGCCTCGGTCTCGATGCCGTGGTCGTTCAGGGTGCGCACCACCTCCAGCCCGGCCAGCACGCCGTAGTTGCCGTCAAACTTGCCGCCGGTGGGTTGGGTGTCGATGTGGCTGCCCGTCATGATCGGCGGCAGCGCGTTGTTGCGGCCTGGGCGGCGCATGAAGCCGTTGCCGATTTTGTCGATGACCACACTCATGCCGGCTTCGCGCGCCCAACGCGTCACGAGGTCGCGGCCTTGTTTGTCCAGGTCGGTCAAGGTCAGGCGGCACACGCCGCCTTTTTTCGTCGCCCCAATTTGGGCCAGTTCCATCAACGAGGCCCACAGGCGCTCGCCGTTGATGCGCAGGGCGTCGATGTTGACGGCGGTTTCTGTGGTCATGGTGTGCTCCTGTGAGTGACTCCGCATTGGGTCGTTTGGTCGCTTGACCGCTTTCAGCGTTGTACGGCAGTCGGCGCAGCAACTTGCGCGCGGCGCTGGTTGGCTTCAAAGTTCGGCCCAAAAGCCGGGCGCTTGATGTAACGGCCCGCGCCCTGTTTGGCGCGCAAATCACCCTTCACATACACCAGCTCGCCCTGGCTCAGGGTGTGGCTGGGAATGCCTTTGACGGTGCGGCCTTCAAACACATTGAAACCACTTTTGCTGAATTGGGTTTTGACGGAGAGGGTCTTGCTGCCTGTTGTGTCCCACACCACCAGATCGGCGTCGGCGCCCACCGACACCGAACCTTTTTGCGGGTAGATGTTGAACAGCTTGGCCGTGTTGGCAGACGTGACCGCAACAAACTCCGAGGGCGTCAAACGCCCGGTATTCACACCAGCGTCCCAAATGACGGCCATGCGCTCCTCCACGCCGCCGCAGCCGTTGGGAATCTTGGAGAAGTCGTCTTTGCCGACGGCTTTTTGCGCTGCGCAAAAGGTGCAGTGGTCGGTCGCCGTGGTGTGCAGATTGCCCGATTGCAGCCCCCGCCACAAAAACTCCTGATTGCCTTTGGGCCGAAACGGCGGGCTCATCACGTGGCCGGCGGCAAATTCGAAACTCGGGTTGCGGTAGACGCTGTCGTCCAGCACCAGGTGGCCCGCCAGCACCTCGCCATAAACCCGTTGCCCGCGCGCGCGGGCGCGCATGATGGCTTCGGCAGACTCAATGCAAGACACATGCACGATGTAGATCGGCACATTCAACACATCGGCAATGGCGATGGCGCGGTTGGCGGCCTCGCCTTCCACCATGGGCGGGCGCGAAAGCGGGTGGCCTTCCGGCCCGGTGATGCCTTTGTCAAGCATCTCTTTTTGCAGCAAGAACACCAGCTCGCCATTTTCGGCATGCACGGTGGGCATGGCGCCCAACTCCATGGCGCGTTTGAAGCTGTTCACCAGGGTTTCGTCGTCACACATGATGGCGTTTTTATAAGCCATGAAGTGTTTGAAGCTGTTGATGCCTTCTTCATGCACCAGGGTGCCCATGTCTTTGTGCACCTGCTCGCTCCACCAGGTGATGGCGACATGGAAAGAATAATCTGACGCGGCTTTTTCCGCCCAGCCGCGCCACATTTTGTAGGCGTCCATGATGGACTGCTGCGGGTCGGGAATCACGAAGTCGATGATCATGGTGGTGCCACCGGCCATGCCTGCGGCCGTGCCATGGTAAAAATCGTCCATGGCGGTGGCGCCCATAAAGGGCAACTGCATATGGGTGTGCGGGTCGATGCCGCCGGGCATCACCAGTTGGCCACCGGCGTCGATGGCCTGCGCGCCCGCTGGTGCCGTCAGGCCATCACCCACGGCCGCGATTTTGCCGTCTACACACAACACGTCGGCTCTGAACTGCCGGTCGGCGTTGACGACCGTGCCACCGCGAATCAAAACTGTGCTCATGGTTGGTTCTCCTGAAAGTCTGAAGTTAGCGGCTCAAGTGGCTTAAGTGGCGACAGCGGCCACCGCTGCTTGGCCCTGAACGCGCATGGGGTTGTTGGGGTGGGTGCTCCAGTTGGCATAACCGCCTGGCACGGGTTTGCCGGTGCGTTGGTCAATCTCGCCGGCCTTCAAAGTACGCATGGTGATGCATTCTGGCACTGGGCAGATCGAGACACACAGGTTGCAGCCCACACATTCGTCTTCTTTGATCTCGAACCAGCGCTTGCCGTTTTTCGTGGCTGTGATCGCCTGGTGTGAGGTGTCTTCACACACAACGTGGCAACGCCCGCATTGAATGCAGGCATCTTGGTTGATGACGGCTTTTTCAACGTGGTTCAAGTTGAGTTCCGTCCAACTGGTGATGGAAGGCACAGCCATGCCTTTGAATTGCGCGACCGAGGTGTAACCCTTCTCGTCCATGAAATTCGACAGGCCACTGACCATGTCTTCCACAATTTTGAAGCCGAACACCATGGCCGCCGTGCACACCTGCACATTGCCACAGCCCAGTGCGATGTATTCCGCCGCGTCGCGCCAGGTGTTGATGCCGCCAATGCCTGAAATGGGCAGGCCCGCCATCTGCACGTCTCGCGCGATCTCAGCCACCATGTTTTGCGCAATCGGTTTGACGGCCGGGCCGCAATACCCACCGTGTGAGCCCATCGTACCCACACTGGGCGACATCACCATGGTGTCCAGGTTCACCCCCATGATGGAGTTGAGGGTGTTGATGAGCGACACCGCATCGGCGCCACCGGCCTTGGCCGCGCGCGCCGGCTGGCGAATGTCCGTGATGTTGGGGGTGAGTTTCACAATCACCGGCAGGCGCGTGTAATGCTTGCACCAGCGTGCCACCATTTCGATGTATTCGGGCACTTGGCCAACAGCCGAGCCCATGCCGCGTTCGCTCATGCCGTGCGGGCAGCCGAAGTTCAACTCTACGCCGTCACAGCCGGTGTCTTCCACCTTCACCAAAATGTTCTTCCAATCGTCTTCAGTGCAGGGCACCATGATGCTGGCCACCACCGCGCGGTCGGGCCAGGCCCGTTTGACGCGACGCATTTCATCCAGGTTGGTTTGCAGTGGACGGTCAGAGATCAACTCAATGTTGTTGAAGCCGAGCACACGCCGGTCGCCGCTGAGCAGGGCACCATAACGTGGCCCGTAAACGTTGACGATATGCGGATCCTCGCCAATGGTCTTCCAGACCACGCCGCCCCAGCCGGCTTCAAAGGCGCGGTTGACGTTGTACTCTTTGTCCGTCGGCGGTGCTGAGGCCAGCCAGAACGGGTTGGGGCTTTTGATGCCGATGAAATTTGTGCTGAGGTTGGCCATCATTAAGCTCCGTCAGGCTCCCGATTGAAGTGCTGCGTGCATCGACAAAGCCGCCTGTTTGCCGTGCTCCACGGCCTCCACCGTCAAGTCCCGCCCGCCAAAGCGGCAATCACCACCGGCCCACACTTTGGGGTGGGAAGTGCGCCCTTGCGCGTCGGTGGTGATTCGGCCCTGTTTGAGTTCAATCGCAGCCACCGCACCTGCGCCCAAATCTGATCCCGTATCAGCTGCCAAATCTGACGCCAGAAAGTTTTGACCAATGGCCTTGAGCACCACGTCCGCATCCAAGGTGAACAACTCACCCGTTTCGACCAGCCTGCCACCCTCCTGGCGGGTGTAGGCGAAGGTGATGCCAGAGACTCTGCCGCCTTTCTCCAAAATCTCTTTGGGTGCCGCCCAATGCTTCAACTTCACACCATTCTTCTGCGCCCAGTCTTGCTCGTAGCCAGAGGCGGACATGTCGTCCTGGCCGCGCCGGTAGACCATCGTCACGTCTTCAGCGCCGAGTTTTTTGGACTGCACGGCTGCGTCTACCGCCGTCATGCCGCCCCCAATGACGACCACTCTGCGGCCCACCGGAACCTGCGCGAAAGAGGGCGCTTGCCGCAGCTCCGCAATGAAATCAACCGCATCTCGGACCTCACTTGACGTGGGCGCGGCGATGCCAATGGTGTTGACCCCATCGAGCCCCATTCCCAGGAACACAGCGGCATACTCGCTGAGCAGGTCAGCCAGAAAAACATCGCGACCCAAACGTTTGTTGCTGCGAATCTCAATGCCGCCAATCGACAACAACCAGGCAATCTCTTTTTGCGCAAACCCACCGACCGTTTTGTAGGTTGCCAAGCCGTATTCATTCAATCCGCCGGGTTTCTGATTCGCGTCAAACACCACGACCTGGTGGCCCAGGCGGGCCAGCCCGTGGGCGCAGGCCAGGCCGGCTGGCCCCGCGCCCACCACGGCGACGGTGCGCCCCGTCGCAGGTGCGCGGGTGAACAGCGGCGCGCCGGGTTGGGCGAAATAGGCGTCGGTGGCGTAACGTTGCAGCAGCCCAATCTCCACCGGTTTGTCTTCCAGCGTATTGCGCACACAGGCTTGCTCACACAACACTTCGGTGGGGCACACGCGGGCGCACATGCCGCCCAGAGGGTTGGCAGACAAGATGCTGTGCGCGGCGCCACGGATGTTGTCATCGGCAATGCGGCGGATGAAGGTGGGAACGTCTATCCCGGTCGGGCAGGCCGTTATGCAGGGCGCGTCAAAACAGTAGTAGCAGCGGTCTGCTTCGAGCTTGGCCTGGGCCAGATTCAGCGCGCTGTGGGAGTCGCAGAAATTGCGCGCGTATTGCTCGGCGGGCAAGCGGCCAGGGCGCACGTCACCGTCTGCGGGTGCAGGCTGAGTCTCAGCAGAAGTGTTTTGCATCGAGCAGGAGGATGAAAACGCGGTTTGATGGCTGAGGCAGGACGCGCCCTTGCCATCAAACCGTCAACTAACTGGGCATATGTTGACCTCGGCTCATTTCGCCGCCGCGTCCCACACCGCATGCGTCCAGGCGGCTTTGCCGGGGTCTTTTTTGATCACCGGCGCCGTGCCGCCCGCCCTCAGCACCTTCACCGTGCGCTCGTAGGCTTTGGGATCGAGGTAGCCCACATTGCCCGCGGGCGAGGTGATCAGCTTGGCAATGTTCTCCATTTGGCGCTTCTGGATGGGCAAGGTGCTGCCGCCCGATTTGTCAGCGGCCAGCACGATCTTGGCAGCTTCTTCGTGGTTCTTGATGGCGTATTCCCAGCCCTTCATGGAGGCTTTGACAAACTTGCCCATGCGGGCGACAAATTTGGGGTCTTTGAGTTTGGACTCCAGCGCATACAGGCCGTCTTCCAGCGTCGAGACGCCTTGGTCTTCGTAGTGGAAGGTCATCAATTCTTCGGCCTTGACACCGGCGTCTATGACTTGCCAGTACTCGTTGTAAATCATCGTAGAGATACACGCCGCTTGGTTTTGCAGGATCGGATCGACGTTGAAGCCCTGCTTCAATACCTTCACGTCAGCCGCAGAGCCGGTGGTTTTCAGGCCCAGCTTGGACATGTAGGAGAAGAAGGGGTACTCGTTGCCGCCAAACCAGACGCCCAGGGTTTTGCCCTTGAAGTCGGCTTCTTTGTTCACACCGGCCGATTTTTTGCAGGTCAGCATCATGCCGGAGCGGTTGAAGACCTGGGCCACGTTCACCATCTGCACACCGGCCTCGCGGGCGGCCAGGGCGCTGGGCATCCAGTCCACGGTGATGTCAGCGCCGTTGGCAGCCAGCACCTGTGTGGGGGCGATGTCCGGGCCGCCGGGTTTGATGGTCACGTCCAGACCGGCATCTTTGTAGAAACCCTTGGCAGCGGCCACGTAGTAGCCGGCAAACTGGGCTTGCGGCACCCACTTGAGCTGAACGGTTACTTTTTCTTGGGCCATTGCGCCAAACGAGGCGACCGCCAATGCCGCGCCCAACAAGGCGGCAGTGAGGGTTCGTGTTCCGGCTGAAAACGCGGTTTTCATAATGTTCCTTTTTCTGGTTGAATGGAAAAACACCGACCTGTCAATTTGCAAAAGCAAAACCCGGCACACACATTTTGCAATTTATATGCCATCCAGTGTCACCTAAAGGGTGCAAAAAGAGATTGGCAAAATCAATGCAAAATTTATATTAAACGATACTGGAACGAATTCAAACCCCTGGCAACCCTCATCCGAAATCCATGAACCCAAGCAGCCTCCAGAAACCCAGCGCGCCAGCCACAGAATCGACAAGCGCGCGTGCGGGCCTGGCGGTACAGGTGGCAGGTGCATCGGTGGTGTTCGAGACCCATGACGGGCCCGTCCACGCCTTGAAGAATGTCAGCCTGGACATCGCCGAAGGGGAGTTTGTGTCGTTCATTGGCCCCTCGGGCTGCGGCAAAACCACGCTGATGCGGGTCATTGCCGACCTTGAGAGTTTGAGTTCAGGCACGGTTCTGGTCAACGGCGCCAGCGCCACCGAGGCTCGCCAAAACGGCGCTTACGGCTACGTGTTCCAAGCCCCTGCGTTGTACCCGTGGCGCACTGTGCTGCGAAACGTCACCCTGCCGTTGGAGATCAAAGGCATGGGCGCAACCGAGCGCAAAGCGGTGGCGATGCGCCAACTGGAAAACGTGGGGCTGGCCGGATTCGAGGGTAAGTTCCCGTGGCAATTGTCGGGGGGCATGCAGCAGCGGGTGTCGATCGCGCGGGCGCTCGGGTTTGAGCCAAAGATTCTGATGATGGACGAGCCCTTCGGCGCGCTGGACGAGATCACCCGCGACCGGCTCAACGAGCAACTGCTGCAACTGTGGGCCAAAGAGCGGCGCACCGTGATTTTTGTGACGCACTCAATCCCCGAGGCGGCTTTTTTGTCGTCCAAAATCGTCGTCATGTCGGCCCGGCCAGGGCGCGTGGTGGAGGTGATTGAATCCAATTTGCCAGCCAATCGCACGCTGGACATCCGCGAGTCGCCCGAGTTTGTCGATATCGCCCACCGAATCCGGGTGGCGCTGCGCCAGGGCGAAAGTTACGATGGCTGACAGCGGTTTGGCACGGGCCTGGGCGCGGCTGTGGCCGGTTTTGGTGGTGATGGGCGCGGTGATTGCCATCTGGTATGCGGCAGCAGTCGGTTTGAACGCGCCACAAGTCATCGAGCGTTTTGCCCGCGACAAAATTCAGCACACCCGCACACAGTTGGTCGAAGCGACCTGGTCGATGAAACGGCCCCTGTTGCCAGCGCCGCACCAAGTCGCCGCCGACTTGCGGCAGACGATTTTTGACGAGCCCATCAACACGCCGCAAAACCTGTTGTTCCATACCTGGAGCACCAGTGTGACCACACTCACCGGCTTTGTGCTGGGCGCGTTGCTGGGGATTCTGCTGGGTGTGATGATCGTGCATATGCGCACGCTGGAGCGCGGCGTGTTGCCCTGGATCATCGCTTCACAAGCCGTGCCGATTCTGGCCATAGCGCCCATCGTGATCGTGATATTTGGCAACCTCGGCCTGGCAGGTTTGGCGCCCAAAGCCTTTATTTCGATGTACCTGTGTTTTTTCCCGGTGACCGTGGCGATGGTGCAGGGCCTGCGCTCTGCCGGTGTGTTTGAGCGCGAGTTGCTGCACACCTATGCGGCCAGCGCCAATCAGTCTTTCTGGCGGCTTCGCCTGCCGTCGTCGCTGCCATTCTTGATGCCCAGCCTGCGGGTGGGGGTCTCGGCGGCCTTGGTCGGTGCCATCGTGGCGGAGCTGCCCACGGGCGCGCAGGCGGGTTTGGGTGCGCGCCTGTTGGCGGGCTCCTACTACGGCAACACGGCGCAGATATGGTCAGCGCTGCTGATGGCGGCCCTGCTCGGGCTCGCGCTCAATGGCGTGTTGTCGGCGGTGGAGCGCCAGGTGCTTAAACCCTGGCGCATCGCAAAAAAATAATGCAGCATTGACATGAACAACGTTCTAAAAATCATTGGCGCAGCAGTTTTGTTGCTGCTGCTGGCCAGCCTGTGGCTGCCTGCCGCTGAAGTCGACGGCCAGCCGCTTTATTGGTTTCAGTCCGGCTGGGCGCTCCTGGGACTGTGCAGCATGGCGGCTGCAGCGCTTTTGGGTTTGCGGCCACCGAATTTGGCAGGGCGTTCCGCACTGGACTTTGCCGCTGTGTTTGCGGCGTTAGGCTTGCTGGGTGCGTTTGCGCCCTTGCTGTTGCTGGCGCGCGAGATCACCGTTATGCCAGCTAGCACCGGGTTTTGGCTGGTGCTGGCCGCCATGGCGCTGCTAGCCTGTGCAGGCCTCTCCAACTTGGCGGCGGTAGACAGTGCTTTGGCCTGGCCGCGCCACGCCATTCCGCTGCTGCTGGGCGCGTGGGTGGTTTTGTTTTGGCAAATCGGCGTGCAGGCCTTTGAAGTGCCGCGTGTCTTGCTGCCAGCGCCAGCGCTGATTGCCACGACGATGTGGGAGCAATGGGACGTGTTGCTCGACGACTTCCAGATCACCGTGTTGCATTCAGCGCTTGTCGGTTATGTGCTGGGTTGCGCGGGCGGCTGCCTGCTCGGCATCTTGATCGACAAAAGCCCGTTCTTGCAGCGCGGGCTGCTGCCTGTGTGCGCGCTGGCCAGCTCTGTGCCCCTGGTCGGCATTGCCCCCATCATGGTGATGTGGTTTGGTTTTGAATGGCACTCTAAAGCCGCCGTAGTGGCCCTGATGACCTTCTTCCCCATGCTGGTCAGCACCTTCGCCGGGCTGGCCGCGACTGGCCGGATGGAGCTGGACTTGATGCGCTCCTATGCCGCAGGGCACACCCGCACACTGCTGTCCTTGCGTTTGCCCACCGCCTTGCCTTTCCTTTTCAACGGGCTGAAAGTGGCCTCAACACTGGCCCTGATAGGAGCCATCGTGGCCGAGTTTTTTGGCTCGCCCACGGTCGGCATGGGTTTTCGCATTTCCTCTGAGGCGGCCCGCATGAACATGGGCCTGGTCTGGGCCACGATTGTTGTCGCAGCACTGTCAGGCACGCTCATTTACACGCTGATAGCGTGGGCGGAACGCGTGGCCACCTTTTGGCATCCGTCGCAGCGCTGAAGAACTTCTGCGAGTGCCTGCATGGGCGAATTGAGTTCGGTAGCGCCTCACACAGGGCTTGTTAAGAACTATAAAAATAGTAGCAAACAACTCAATATATTCGTGACTTGAAGGGCTAAAAAGTGCAAAAACTAAGCCAGCCAAGGGGGCAGTTGATATTTGTTAATATGCATGTTAACAATACAAAGCTACTGCCATTTTGCGGGATTGCGCAGCTGCAATTGCTGCGCGGCCACGCCCACCCGCTTCAGGAGCGGGTGGCCGTGGCCGCGCAGCGGGTAGGGCTGACGCAGACGATCAGGCAACTTTTTTGCTGTCGTCAAACCAGGCGTCTGTCGCTTTGACCTGCCAGGCCGCCAGTTGCGTTTCAGCCTCTTCCTGGATAACGCCGTACCGTTCGATCAGCTTGCCGGCGAGCTGGTCGCGCCGCCCGGCGATGATGTCCAAGTCGTCATCCGTCAGTTTGCCCCATTGCTCCTTGACGCGGCCGGTGACTTGTTTCCAGTTGCCCTGTATGCGATCCCAGTTCATGTGAACTCCTTTAGCGTGCACGTTGAAAGCGCGTGACGGCGACAGCGCTCAAGGGCGCACCGCGATCTCGTTCTTGACCATCTTGACGCCGCTGACACCGCGTGCAATGTCGCCCGCTTTGACCCGTTCGTTGAGGTCTTTGGCAAAGCCCGAGAGCATCACGGTGCCATTCAGCGTTTCGACGCTGATGGCGGCGGCGCTCACATCTTTGCTTTCAACGAAACGTGCTTTGACGTTGGACGTGATGGCCGAGTCGTCGATGTAGGCGCCCACCGTTTCCTGCCCGCGTGTCACGGCGCAGCCGGTGGCGGTCAAAAGGGCAACGGCGGCAATGATGGCGGCAAGTGTTGTGCGAAAGTTCATGGTTAATCTCCAGTTGGGTGAAAACAAGGTCGGTCAGACCAGGCAGTGAAAGGCCCACCGCCCAAAGGCGCAACTCCAGTCAGTTCAGCTGCTCATCCAGTCCTTGAGTTCGTCAGCGTGGGCCTGCTCGTCACCCAGGATGTCTTCGAGCAGGCGCCGTGTGCTGGGGTCTTTGGCGCCGATCAGCGTGATGAGCTGGCCGTAGGCTTCGATGGCCACCAGCTCTGCAATCAGGTTGGCCCGGATCATGGCGCCCAGATCCATCGAGTCGTCGTAGGCGGCGTGGCTGCGCCCGACAATCGAGGCGGGAGAAAAATCCGGCTCGCCGCCCAGCTGCACAATGCGCCGAGCAAGCCGATCCGCATGACCAGCCTCCTCGTTGGCATGCACCAGAAACTCCTCCGCGATCTTGGGCGATGCCAGGCCGCTGGCCGTGAAATGGTGGCGCTTGTAACGCAGCACGCACACCAGCTCGGTGGCCAGCGAATCGTTGAGCAGGCGGATGATGTCTTTGCGCCCCGCCGCATCGGCCGGTGCCATGCCGCCCTTCTCAAGGCTGTTGCGGGCCGCATCAAGCGCCGTTTGATCCAGCTCCATGCGCGCTTGCCCGGCAGGCCGGATTGGCTTGATCTTGCCGGAGTCAATTGGGAGTGTCATAGAAGTCCTTGTTCGTGAAAGGCGATCGGTGCAACGCCTGCACCCAACCTGAATCAACTTTAAGAGAGCTCGCCCAAGGCAGACATCGGCGCGGCGCTCTTTTGCTTGTAGGACGACGCCGCACGGGTTTGTCTAAACCGCAGTGACGGGCCGGGTCTCCGCCGTCAAAAGCGGGATGACAAACACACACGACGCCGTGAGGTTTGCCCAATCGAGTGGCTGGCCGATTGGCAGCAACCTGGCCTGCCACTGCGCTGTTGCCGCCAGCGCGGCAGCAGCGTCGGCGCGGATCAGGATGAAGCGCAGCGACACGCCGGCGCGTTGAAGTGTCAATTCGGCGGTCGGCCAATGCGAAGGCAGGCAAGGCCTGAAGCGCAGGCTTTGGGCGTCCTGTTGCAGGCCAAACAAGGACTCGATCGCGGCGCGGTGCAACCAGGCCGCAGCGCCGGTGTACCAGCTCCAGCCGCCACGTCCCGCATAAGGTGGCTGGCTGTAGACATCACCGGCCACCACATAGGGCTCAAGCCAATACAGCGGCCCGCGCACAGGGTGCGCGGTGCGGTGCGCAGGGTTCAGGTAGGTGAAGTAACGGTAAGCGGTGTCCGGGTCGGCTCCCGCCTGCGGGTTGTCCACAGCAAACTTGGCCTGAGCCATCAGTGCCCAAACGCCGGCATGCGAATACTGGCTGCCGTTTTCGCGCACACCGGGCGGATAGGCCTGGATATAACCTGCCCCGGGCACCGCGTGAACAAGGGGTGGATCAATCAATTTGACCAGCCCAGCCTGCGGGTCTACCAGCTTTTCCTCTATGGCAGCCAGGCAGATCCGCTGCAGGTGCGCCGGCGCCGTGCCCGAGAGCACGGCCCAGGCCTGCGCAATCAGGTCAATGCGGCCTTCGGAATTGCTGCCCGAGCCCAGTGGCTGACCGTCGTCAAAAAAAGCCCGTTTGAACCATTGACCGTCCCAGCCTGCGTCCATCAGGGCCGCCGTCCATCCTAGCGCGGAGCGCTCCCACTTTTGCGCACGGGCCAGATCGCCGCGCCCACGGGCGATCAACGCAAACGAGCGGACCAGATCACACAGAAACCAGCCCAGCCAGACCGATTCTCCACGCCCTTCAATCCCAACGCGGTTCATGCCGTCGTTCCAGTCACCGCTGCCCATCAGCGGCAAGCCGTGTGCTCCCACTGCGAGGCTGCGGTCAATGGCGCGGGCGCAATGATCGTAGACGGTCGCACGCTCGCTGCTGACACCGGGGACAAAATACGCGTCTTCACGTCCCGGTGCGATGGCCTCGCCCTCAAGGAAGGTGACCATTTCGTCCGCAACGGCCATGTCACCGGTTGCCCGCAGGTAGTGCGCAAGCGCATGGGGCAACCACAACAGATCGTCGCTGAACCGCGTGCGCACCCCGGCGCCTTGGGGTGCGTGCCACCAGTGCTGGACATCGCCCTCGACAAACTGGCGTGAGGCGCACAAAACAATTTGCTGGCGCAAAAGTGCAGGCGCCGCCCAAACGGTGGCCATGGCATCTTGCAACTGGTCGCGAAAACCGGTGGCGCCGCCGGCCTGGTAAAACCCGGCTTTGGCCCACAAGCGGCAGGTGATGGTTTGGTAGATCAGCCAACGGTTGACCATCACGTCAAAAAGCGGATCGGGCGTCGTCACCCGGGTAGCGCCAAGCAGGTTGTTCCAATGCGCACGAGCGGCGTCCAGGCGTTGGGCGGCTGACATATCCATCGTGGCCGCCGCCAGGTGACGTGCATCGGTCGGGCTTTTGCCGTAGCCCAGGTGAAAAACCAGCTCCTGAATGGCGCCCGGTGCAATGGTCACCCGTGTGGCGAGCGCGGCGCAGGGGTCCAGACCGTCGCCGTCCTGTTGCCCCAAATGGTCAGGCAACACCAAAGCGCCTCGGGCATCAAAAAATTCGCGCCGGTCGCAGGTCCAGTCCACCTCGGCATCGGCAGCTGATAGAAGACTTAAAAAGGCTGTGCCATTGCCAAACCCGCCGGATCGGTCGTCCTGCGTACATAGCAGGCAGGTCAGCAATTGGGTGCCACGCGTTTGCTCCGAATATTCTGTGGACACGGTTCTGCGCGCCAGCCGGTCGGCCCCCATCGTCCATTCGGCAATGCCGACAAGGCGCAGACGTGCTGTCCGGCTGCCCTCATTGGCAACTTGGACGCGAATTTGTTTCACGCTGGTTAGTGAATCCACACACCACGTGGCGGTGACCGTCAAGTCGCCCCGGCGATGCCGAATGTGGCTGTAACCCTGGCCGTGGGCCACGTCATAGACCGCATCTTCGGCGCCCCAGGCGCTGGGCGAGATGCTCCACGCGTCTCGTGTGCGCAGGTCTTGAAGCAAAAACCATTCTGCCGGCGGATCTGCAACCGGGTCGTTGGACCAGGCCGTGAGCTGGTTCAATCGGCTGTTGACGGCCCAGGTATAACCGCCACCGGCCTCCGAAAGTTGGGCGCCGAAATCCGGGTTGGCGATGACATTGACCCAAGGACGCGCAGGCCGTTTACCGGCCGTGACGGCAAAACGGTATTCGCCGCTGGAGGTGGAGAACGCGCCCTTTACCGGCGTTGCGGCCGGCCGGCTGACGTTGTCGGCGCCCACTGGCGATCTCGAAACTGAGCGGCGCAACTCAAAGGCCGCTTCATGCTGTGAAATCCAGTCCTGGATATGGTGCAAAAAAGGACGCCCGTCAGCGTTGAGTTGAAGGCGCGCCAAGCGGTGCAGGGCGCCTCGCTCGTCGGCAGAAACTTCACTGCTGCGAAGCAGGTGTATTGCCGTACAGGGCGTGCCGGGCTGGGCAGCGCTGGCGGCCATGTGGGCATCGCGCATGGCGCTGATTTCGCGCTGCAGCGTCATCAAGTAGGAGGCTGGCTCGGCGTTGAGAATCACCAGGTCGCAGGAAATGCCACCCCAAGACCAAAGTCGAAGGGCTTGAATCAAGGTGCGCATGAGACCGAGACTCTGCTTCCATGTGGCAAAGACCAGCACAATCGGGCGGTCGCCAGAAATTCCGAATCGCCATAACTGGCGCTTGTCGCAAGTTTCGGCGGCGCCATTCAAGCGCAATGCGCGAACCTGGGGTTGGCCCAGACTAGAGACCAGCGCAGTCGTTAAGCTCTGAATGCCCGCGAAATTTTCAGGGCCCATTGCCAGAGCGCGCAAACGGATGGCGGTCAGGGTTGCAGACATCAGGGAGGCGCGTTGCACGTTGACGGGCCGGC
>JANOYE010000123.1:0-18447 GCA_031428695.1 Rhodoferax sp.
CCATATCGTGATGGTGATGGACGGGGCGGGCTGGCACTCAAAGCCAGGTATTGCTCGGGCGTGCCGTCGGCCCCCAACAGGGTGCGCGCCAAATCGACACTGGCAAAGCTATTCAGAAAAAAGTGAGGAAGGTGACCGCAAACAGCAGCGGTATTGACAGCAGCAGCCGGTGCAAAATCAGTTTTAGCATGGGTCGGGAAAATTGCCCGTGTTGGCCAAGGCCGCCATTTATGTACCATTTGGCACTCGATTCTGGGGAGCTGGGCCGCCGGGGCAATAGAGGTTTGCCCTAGGCGCCTACCCGGCCGCTGCGCGCGGCTACTTCAGGTGTGGACAATGCAGACAACACGTTTTCACGCCACTGCGCTTCAACGCCAACCCAAAAAGGATTCACCATGAGCGACAACCACAACGTTTACGACAAACTAACATCCCTGGGCATCACCCTGCCACCCCTCTCCACCCCTGCCGCCGCTTATGTGCCATTTGTGCAAACCGGCAACTTGGTTTTTATCAGCGGCCACATTGCCCGAAAAGACGGCAAGCCGTGGGTTGGCAAACTGGGCATGGACATCTTCACCGAAGAAGGCAAACGTGCAGCCCGCGCGATTGGCGTTGACCTGCTGGGCACGCTGCACGCAGCGGTGGGCGACTTGAACCGCGTCAAACGCATCGTGAAGCTGATGTCACTCGTCAATTCAACACCTGATTTCAATGAGCAGCACTTGGTGACCAACGGCTGCAGCCAGCTCATTGCCGAGGTGTTTGGCGCCAAGGGCGCCCACGCCCGCAGCGCCTTTGGAGTGGCGCAAATCCCGATGGGCGCGTGTGTGGAGATTGAAATGATTGCCGAGGTGGCGTGAGGCCGCTGGGCTGCGCAAGCGCCAATTCTTGCAGGAGTGTTCTGCTCTGCCCGTCAGTTCGAATTCGGGGCGGCCAGCAGCTTGGAGAATTCAGCGTGATCCATGGGCTTGAAGAAAAGGTAGCCCTGCAATTCGTCACATCCCTGTAGTTTGAGGGTTGAATTTGGTGTCGCTGCATTTGCGCGGCGGTCTCGTCGATCAAACCCGCGCGGGCAAAATAGCTGGCCGACACATTGACTGCGAGCAGTAGAGGCTCATAGCCCGCCTCACGCCACCAGGCCATGTGTTTGCAGGCGCTCTCGAAGACGAAGTGATCAATCTCGCCAACGATCCGGCTCTTTTCGGCAAACGGCACAAACTCAGCGGGCAGCACCAGACCGACGCCCGGCCGGTTCCAGCGCAGCAGCGCCTCAGCCCCACAGACTTTGAAGGTTGCGGCGTTCACTTTCGGCTGGAAAAACAGCACCAACTCACTCTGGGCAACGGCTTGCCGCAAGGCGGTCTCCAGGCGCAACGCCCCGCCAGCGCGCTCGCCCATGTCGGGGGTGTAACACTGGTAGCCGTTTTTGCCGGCGGCTTTGGCGCGGTACACCACGATGTCGGCGTTGCGCATCACTTCGGCTCCGTCCTGGCCATCCACGGGGTAGACGGCAATACCGATGATGGGCGTGAGTGAGTAGTCCAGCCCATCGATGGCCTTGGGTTGGGTCAGGCTGGCCATCACATTTTGGGCCACCCGCACAGCGTCGTCCTGGTGCGTGATGGCCGGCAGCAACAACACGAACTCGTCGCCACCAAGGCGGCACAAGGTGTCTGATTTGCGCCGCAACTGCCGCATGCGTTCGGCCACTCGCTTCAGCACATCGTCGTCCGCGTCATGGCCCAGCGTGTCGTTGATGTGTTTGAAATTGTCCAGGTCGATGAATAGCACTGCCACCTGTTCGCTGGTGCGCGCGGCCAGGCTGATGGCTTGCTGGATGCGGTCATTCAACAAGGTGCGGTTGGCCAGGCCCGTCAACGCGTCATGGGTGGCCATGTGTGCCATGCGGCGCTGGGCCACCTTACGTTCAGCCACCTCCGCTTCCAGTTCCCGCGTTCGCTCGTGCAGGGCCAGGTCTCGTGCTCGCAGTTGTTGGGCCATGCCGGTGAACTCGGCTGCGAAATGCTTTAGTTCGTGGCGGTAGCGGTTGGTCAGGGCCACGTCCAGGTTGCCGCCAGCAATTTCTGAGACCGCCTGCCCCATTTCCACCAGCGGCTTGGAGACAAGGCGGCGCACGATGACCGCGAGTGCCAGCCATTCCAGCAGCAACAAGGCGACACCCACCAAAGCGATGTCCAGCGCGGCCTGGTAGGCCTGGTAGGCCTTGGCCTGCAGCAGGGACTTGGGGTACACCGTGACAAAGTGCCAATCCGGACCCTGAATGTCCGAAATCGCCAGGTAATAAGGGCCATCTGCTGAGGCGACCACTTTGCCCGCTTTGGCCGAACCAGGCACAGTGGCCACGGTGCGGGCGAAGCTTGCCAGCAGTTCGTCTCCCATCGTGGCGATCTTCAAGTTGCCACTTGATTTGCGAATTTTTTCCATCAGATCGGGGTGCGCGATCAAGGAGCCGCGCTTGTCGATGATCATGTTGTAGGTTCCGGGCGCGAACTCGTTGGTGGTGCGCTTGAGCAGGTCCTCCACCGGAATGTCCTGCGCCGCCGCCGCCACCCACTGGCCCTGGGAATCTACGGGTGTGATGGCCGACAACATCCTATTGACATGGGTGCTTGAATAAATTCTAGGGCGGCAGATTCGAGGCCAGATTGGCGCCCTTCGCTCTAATGAAAACCCGGAAAACCGCCCCAACCTGTGGTTTTTAAATTAATACAGGTATTAATTTCAAAAAATTCTGATGAAAATTACGTTTAAATAGAAATTTAAGTAATATTTTTAATATTTGTTAATCGTTTTTACATCATAAATAATAGCAATAATTCAAATAAATACGTGACTTTAGTCTAATTTATTCTTTAAGGTAAAACCTTATATGTGATTCACGACTCCAGACGAATCACCCGCTGGGCCGAAACTTGTTCGAGCGCTGACGCCTTGACCAGGCCTGGCGCGATTTCCGCCAGTGGCAGCAACACAAAGGCGCGCTCCGACATGCGCGGGTGAGGGAGAGTCAGTTCGGGCGAATCCAGGCTCAAGCCGCCATACAACAAAATGTCGATGTCCAGCGTGCGCGGCGCGTTTCGGTAGGGGCGCTGGCGGCCTGCTTGCTGCTCCAGGTTTTGCAGTGCATGCAACAAATTCAGTGGCGCAAGCGCGCTTGAAACAGCGACCACCGCATTGATGTAATCGTCGCCCCCCGCATCTAGCGGCGCGGTTTGGTAGAGCGAAGACTGGCGCAGCAGCCGCGTTTGCGGCAACGCTGAGATTTGGACAATCGCCGCCTTAACTGTGGCTTGCGCATCACCCAAGTTGGCACCCAGGCCGATATAAACCTCGAAGCCCTGGGAGACCTTGGAGACCTTGGAGACCTCGGCCACGGCCTCAGTTTGGGGTGCCGCCTGTGTTGCCAAGGCCACCACCGCTGCCATCGCCGCCACTTGATCCGCCTTGACCCTCTTCCCGGCCAGCGCCAGAGCGGCGGCGCCGGCGACGGCGTTTGGGGGCATCGCTGCCTGCCCCTTCAGCGCCGTCCACGGCGTCTTCGCCACTTGCGGGCGCAGCGGGCGCAGGCCACTGTGCAACGGCCCGGTTTGGTGAAGACCGATCTGTTGCGACTGGCGCAGGCCCAGCAGGCCGTGGCGCGCGTTGCAAACGCGGCTTCTTCTGCTGCTCTTCGCGCACCTGGTCCACCAGGTCTTGGCGCTCGCTGTCAGTGGCCATGCTGAACTCTTGCCACCAGTCGGCCAGCAACTCTTCAACCTCGCCCACATCGGCGCGCAGACGCATGAAGTCGAACGCGGCGCGAAAACGCGGCTGATCAACCAGGCCAAAAGCCGCACTGCCGTTGCGTTTGTCGAAACGGGTTTGCATGAGCCAAATCTCGCGCATGTCGCCAGCCAGGCGGCCGCGGCCCGACACATCGCCGATGCGCGCGTTGAACACATCCTCAATTGCGTCATTCAGCGCCGGGAAGCTGTTTTGGCCATGGCTCTCGCGCTGTGCCCAGCCGTCACGCACGTCAGCCCACAACACGCAGGCCAACAGGAAACTCGGCGCCACCGGTTTGCCCTCGCCCACGCGGCGGTCGGTGTCTTTCAGCGCGGCCAACACAAAGGGCGACTCGGCCCGCTCCACCACCACATCCAGCAGTGGGTAAATGCCTTTGGCCAGGCCCAACAATTTGAGCTGTTCGATCGACGCCAGCGCGTGCCCGGTTTGCAAGAGCTTGAGCATTTCGTCGAACAAGCGGCTTTGCGGCACGTCAGCCAGCAGCTCGTGGGATTTGACCAAGGGCGCCGCCGTTTTCGCCTCCAGCTTGAAGCCCAGCGGGCTCAGTTTGGCGGCGAAACGCACGGCGCGGATGATGCGCACCGGGTCTTCGCGGTAACGCGCGGCTGGGTCGCCAATCATTTTGATCAAGCGCTTCTTCACATCGGCCATGCCGCCGTGGTAATCGACCACGACTTGCGTTTGCGGGTCGTAATACATCGCGTTGACGGTGAAGTCGCGCCGGGTGGCGTCTTCGTCTTGCGGGCCCCAGACGTTGTCGCGCAGCACCCGGCCGGTGGAATCAACCGCGTGTTTCATGCCGGCCAGCTCACTCTTGCTGGTTTTTTCGTTGCCGGCCACGGCTTCGGCGGCGGCGTTGTCCAAGTAGGCGCGGAAGGTGGAGACTTCAATCACCTCATGCTCACGCCCGCGCCCGTACACCACGTGAACAATGCGAAAACGCCGCCCGATGATGAAGGCGCGCCGGAACAGGCTTTTGACCTGCTCGGGCGTGGCGTCGGTGGCCACGTCGAAATCTTTCGGGGTGAGGCCGACCAGCAAATCGCGCACGGCGCCGCCGACGATGTAGGCCTGAAAGCCGCCTTCTTTGAGGGTGCGCACGACGTTGGCGGCGCGTTCGTCCACCTTGGCCGGGTCAATGCCATGGTCTGCCGCCGCAACCTCTTGGCGCTTGCCGAATTTCAGCTTTTTGGCGCGGCTGCCGGTGGCTTTTTCGAACAGGTTTTCGATGAATTTTTTGATCAATTTTTTTCCGTTTTCTCAATGGCTGGACACACCCAGAAATTCATTTTTCGGGATGAAGTGCAAGGCGCACGGAGCGCAGCAATTCGCCCGACACATGGATGTATGGGTGTGTCCAAAGGTCAAGTATGCGCCAGCCGCGCTTCTGGGCGATTTCACGCAAATGGGCGTCTGGGTTGGTGGCCACTGGGTGCGCCACTTTCTCCAGAAGCGCGAGGTCGTTGATGGAGTCGGTGTAAAAAGTCGCTTCGACATCGCCCCAGCCGAGTTGTCGCGCGGCCAGCCATTGTTCCACCCGCGTGACTTTGCCTTCGCGGGCGGAGGGCACGCCTTTGATTTCGCCGCTGATCCAGCCTGTGGCAGGGTCGCGCTCAAGCTCCACGGCGATCAGCTCGGCAATGCCGAAAGCCTGGGCTATTGGTCGGGTGACAAATTCATTGGTGGCGGTGACGATGACCAGCGCATCGCCTGCGCGCCGATGCCCGTCCACCAGCGCCAATGCCTCTATTTTTATGGCTGGTAGGGCCACATCTCTCATAAAACTTGCGTGAGCAGCTTCTGAATTCATAGCGCCTTGAATTCGAACAGCGTCGGTGGCGAAACGCACGTAGTCGTGGATGTCGAGCGTGCCGGCTTTGTAGTGGGCGAAAAACTCGTCGTTTTTTCGACCGAATTCAGCCGGGTCGGTCCAGCCGATGGTGGTGGTGAAAACGCCCCATTCGTAGTCGGAATCAATCGGAATCAGCGTGTGATCCAGGTCAAACAAGGCCAATTTCATGTTGCCCCCACGCTTGTCGCTTCGCGTACTGCGCTGCCCCCCGAGGGGGCTGATTTTTTTTGGGGCGGCCCGGCAAAAAATTGCTCAATCACGCGTTGTCCATCATGGATTTGATCAGGGGAATGGTGATCGGGCGTTTGGTTTGCAGGGAGTAGCCGTCCAGCAGCTCCAGCAGCTCCATCAAACTGCCCAAATCTCGGCTGAAACGGGTGAGCATGTAATCCATCACCTCGTCGCCCAGGAACACGCCGCGCGCGTCGGCGGCTTGGCGCAACACGGCCCGCCGCTCGGGCTCGCTCAGCACCTTCAAGCCAAACACGTGGCCCCAGCCGAAGCGGCTGCGCAAGTCGTCGCGCAGCTTCAGGTCGGGCGGCGGAACGTCTCCCGCCGCCAGCACCGCCCGTTGCAGGCTTTGCGCGTTGACGAACCAGGTGAAGGCAGCGTGTTGCTGCACCGCTGTGTACAGATGCACGTCGTCCATCAACACGGCGGCCCAAGCGTCGTTGTAGGCGGGCGGGTCCAGCAGCGCCGCGTCGAGCCAGCCGACGACGGCACCTTGCTCACGCAATGCCTCCCGCACGCTTTTGAGCAGGTGCGTTTTGCCGCTGCCAGGGCTGCCCCAGAGGTAAGTGGGCACGGGCGAGCGCAAAGCGGGCACGGTAGATTTGGCGCCCAGCCACAGTTCCAAATGGCTGGAAACGGCCAGATTGGGCCCCGGGAAAAAATTCGCCAGTGTCGGGCCGGTGGCCAGGCCAATATCAAGCGTGATCTGTTTCATGCCGCCGCAGCGATGGGCCGCCCCAAGCAAGGCACAGCCCCCTCGGGGGGCAGCGCAGCACACGAAGCGGCAAGCGTGGTGGCACAATTTTCCGACGGGCCGCCCCTAGGAAAATTAGCCCCCTCGGGGGGCAGCGCAGTACGCGAAGCGACAAGCGTGGGGGCCATATTCTTCAACCAGTGTAGAGCTTGCTTGCCAGGTAGTTGGCCTTCACGCGGCGCAGTGCCACCAGCAAGACGGCGCTGGCCGGCAGAGCGACCAACACCCCGACAAAACCAAACATCTGGCCAAAGGCGAGCAAGGCAAAAATTACCGCCAGCGGGTGCAGGCCAATGCGTTCACCCACCAGGCGCGGCGTGAGAAAAAGGCTTTCAATGATTTGGCCCACGCCAAACACCGCCACCACCATCACCAGCGCCTTCACTGAGGCAAACTGAAGCGCGCCCGCCAACAGCGCCATCAACAGGCCCAAGCCAAAGCCGAGGTAAGGCACAAACATCGCCAGGCCGGTAAAAATTCCGATTGGCAACGCCAGGTCCAGCCCGAACAGCGTCATGCCGATGGTGTAAAAAACCGCCATCACCAGCATCACCAGCAGCTGGCCGCGCAGGTACTGGCCGAGCACGGAATCGGCTTCCGAACTGAAGCTGTCCACCCCGGCCCGCACGCGCACGGGAACCAGCGCCAGCACCCGGGCGACGAATTTGCTCCAGTCCATCAGCAGGTAAAACAGCGCCACCGGAATCAGCACCGCGTTGCCCACCAGGGTGAGCGCCACGCTGCCACCCAATTTGAGCGAGCTGAGCAAGGAGCCAAACGCGTCTTCAAAATTGGCATTGAGGTACTTGACCACAAAGGCCTTGATGCTGGCCACGTCCAGCGCCACTTTGAAGCCGTATTGCGCCAAAAGCGGCGACAACCAGGCGTTGAATTTGTCCGCCAACAGCGGCAACTGCTCGCGCATCAGCGGAATCTCCTTGGCCATGATCGGAACGATCAACAGCACCAGGCTCAACAGCGCCAGAATGAACAGAATCTCCACCACCACCACCGCCAGCACGCGCGGCACCCGGCCTTTGAAAAGGCTGTCAATGCGGTTCACCAGGGGCGTGAGCGCGTAAGCCAGCACGGCGGCCACCACAAAAGGCGTGAGCACCGGCCCGAGCAGCCACAACGCCAGCACCGCCAGCGCGGCGATGCCGAGCCAGCTGAAACTGAGCTTTTGGGTGGGGGTGAATTGCATGCGGACGGGTGTTTCCAGACGGCGCGGGGCCATTGCGTAAAATTGTGCAAATTCTATGCGGCTATTCGACTATTTGGATTGAGGCCTTCGGCCCGGATTGCCCGCCCTACCCTCATCGCCTTCCCCATCGCCTTCCCCCATCCTCTGCCACAACAATGTCAAACCCCAGCCAACCCACATCCACCTCCACGCCCCTCTCTTACAAAGACGCTGGCGTTGACATCGACGCCGGTGACGCCCTGGTCGAACGCATCAAACCCCTGGCCAAAAAAACCATGCGCGAAGGCGTGCTGGCGGGCATTGGCGGCTTTGGCGCACTGTTCGAAGTGCCCAAACGTTACAAAGAGCCGGTGCTGGTCAGCGGCACCGATGGCGTTGGCACCAAGCTCAAACTCGCCTTCGAGTGGAACATGCACGACACCGTCGGCATCGACTTGGTGGCCATGAGCGTCAACGACGTGCTGGTGCAAGGCGCCGAGCCGCTGTTTTTCCTCGACTACTTCGCCTGCGGCAAGCTCGACGTAGACACCGCTGCCGCCGTGGTGGGCGGCATCGCCAAAGCTTGCGAGCTCTCCCACTGCGCCCTGATCGGCGGCGAAACCGCCGAAATGCCCGGCATGTACCCGGCCGGCGAATACGACCTGGCCGGTTTTTGCGTGGGCGCGGTGGAAAAATCAAAAATCCTCACCGGCAAAGACGTGAAAGCCGGTGACATGGTGCTCGGCCTGGCCTCCAGCGGCGCGCATTCGAATGGCTTCAGCCTGGTGCGCAAATGCATCGAGCGCGCTGAGCTGGACGGCGGCCACCTGCCCGCCACCCTTGACGGCAAACCCTTCAAAGAGGCCATCATGATGCCGACGCGCCTGTATGTGAAAAACGTGCTCGCTGCGCTGGCTGCCCATCCGATCAAGGCATTGGCCCACATCACCGGCGGCGGCCTCTTGGAAAACATCCCCCGCGTGTTGCCCGAAGGCCTGGCCGCCCGCCTGAAAAAAGGCAGCTGGCCGCAGACTGAGCTGTTTGGCTGGCTGCAAAGAACCGCTGGCATTGATGATGTCGAGATGAACCGCACGTTCAACAACGGAATTGGCATGGCGGTGGTGATTGACGCAGCTGCGGCTGACAGCTGCGCGCGGACGCTGCGGGCGCTGGGTGAAAACGTCTTCGAGATTGGCGTCATCGCGCCAAAAGGCGCTGGCGCCAGCGTGACGGTGGCCTAAGCTTGCCTCTAAGTTAATAGCGCTCCATTGGCATTTCACGGGGGCCAGAAGTCTGGAATTACGCTCGAGCAGGGCTGTGAGATTTCAACCAGTCTTTTAACGCAGCATCGACTCGTGTTTGCCAACCATCGCCAGTTGCCCGAAAGGGCTGAACAACCTCTGGAGACAGGCGAATGGTGATGCGCTCTTTCACTGGGTTTTTCTGAGGCCCACGCACACTGACTTTTGCGAGCAAGGCCCTCGACAGAACCTCGCTTGCAGGCCGAAAACGTTTCAATTCGGCTGACGACAACTCTCGCACTTCGCCGTTGGCGTCAATCATGGATTTGGACTTTGGCATGGCGTTTAACCTCTCGATCATTTGCTTTGCGGAAGCTGATAACTCGAATGCCCACCGCAGTTTCGGTGAAACACAAAACATGCAAACGACCCTGAAGGTGCCCAATAGCAATGTACCGGTCTTCGCCATAGTCTTTCCTTGAATCGACAAAGACGTTGGCATTTGCAAAATCAAACTCAGCCGCCCGCTCGAACGGCAGATCGCGTTGACGGACATTTCGCTCCTTCTTTTCCGGATCCAAGGCAATCAGCACGAGCCAGATTGTATGCACATTTTGACTAAGCAGCAAGCGAATTCATTGGCAGCGAGAAGCCGGTACCACTATCCGGCACGCCACGGTGAAAGCGGCTTAGAGCTTCGGCGTGGTGTCCTCTGGACCGCCCGCCCCGCCCCAACGCCGCCAGGGCTTAAGTGTCGCGGGCCCTTCGGGCAACGATCTGCAGTACGCAACGACGGGGCCGTCGCACAACCCGCTGCGCTCGGACAGGTGCGACTCGGTCGGTCAGTGCTTCCCGTCAATCAGCCCAATCACCAGAAACCGTGGCTGAGGCGACTCGCTGCGCGAAACTCTCCCGCAGAGCCTTCGCGGGCGTCGTGGCCGCAAGACAAGCGCCACGACAGCGCTGGGGCGGGACGGGCTTGGTTGCAGCGTTCAGACTACGCAGCGGCGCGCTTGCGTGCCGCGCGACTTGAGCGCCCCGTTATGCCAGCAGCGGCGGTGGCTACAGCGAGCAAACCACGCAATGCACCATTAACCGCCTCGTTGTTTGGAAATGCTTTGGTCAATGCAGGATCGATCACAACAACGTTGGTTGCCTTCGCATACCTTACAGCGTATTTACCTCGAACCAATGGCCCAAGGTCCGCGCGCGAATATTCCGCCCGCATTTCTTCGTCTTTGGTATTAGCCTTCTTCATAAATTCGCTTCTCCTTTCGGGTTGCAGGTCGGGCGCTGATGATGCGGATGATGCCTCCACGGTCAGTGTGAGAGACGACCAGCACATGACCATGACTTGAATGGCCAAACGTTATCAAGCGATTCTCCCCCACTGAATGCTCTAAGTCACGGCCCGTCACGGAAAGAACGTCGCCAAATACCGTACTGGCTTCGTCATACGTGACACCGTGTTTGCTTTCATTGGCATTTGCCTTGGCTGGATCCCATTCAAATTTCATGGCTGATCACGTTAAGGCATCGCGTCGGATGCAACCGACGGTCAAGGAATGGCGCGGCTTGGCGGCATGAAGCCCTTGCGCGTCCGCGTTGACGGACCTGTTTGATTTCATTTAGGTGAATGTACGTCGGGAGTTCGATGAGGCACTAAAGCAAATGCCACGAAGAAAGCCCGTTAGCTGACCAACGCGAGCGAGAAGAAGTTTATGAATGCAAGTGTCTTGGTTTTCCGCAATGGCTCTCTACCAGCCGCACTAGATTGCACTGGGAAGACGACTGGTTCGCCATCGATCGAAGCTGAGCGAATTCTGCACTGTGGATCTTCGAAGGCCGAGTCACGGCGCTCCAATAGCAGCGCCAACTTCCTGCCTCCCGATATCTTGCTGCGAAATTGTTCAATGCACTCAATATCTAGCCTATTCTGGCTGCCTTCAAATCTGACATGCACGCGAAATATTCCATCCGAACATGGTGTGGCATCGCTTATTGCTTCTGCAAAGATCTCTTCAACATAGGGCGAGTTCAGGAGCGTAGCCGCTGATTGCCACGGAAACAAAAAATGGACTGCCAATGCGATTGGTAGTGCGGCAACAAGGGGCATGAAAAAACGCATTGAACTCCAATTTAATTTTCGGAAACAGCACACTGTCTCCCTAAAATGACTTAGGCCGCCATAACATCGCCGCTCGCATTGGGCACAAAACTGCGATGGACAAGGCTTCTGATTGCCTGAGTTGCCATTGCAACAGTCATAACAATCCCAGAAAAAGCAGCCGTCGGATTTAGGAGGTTCGGCATCAACCACTATAGCCTGCCCCACCCCAGCGCCGCCGGGGCGCATGTGTCGCGGCCTCGAAGCACGCAAAGGCTCCGGGTGAGGGTCTCGCACAGCGAGACGACCCAGCCGCGCACTGTTTGAACGTAGCGCAGCGAAGTGAGTTTGCGCGGCGGCCCGGAGACTGCGTACTGCAGATGGTTGCCCGAAGGGCCCGCGACACCTAAGCCCCGGCGGCGTTGGGGTGGGGCGGGCCGACGGGAATAACTACCTTAAACTTTCAATTTAAATTATTCAGCAATAATGTAGACGATATAAATTGCATCTAAGTCACGTATTATAATCATTCTATGCTATGTAAATAGACCAAAAAAAACATTAATTTCATCGAAAACATAGTAACAAATCAATAACCAACGAGAGAAATTTAGAGAACTTACCCAAAAAGGGTATGTTTCCAAGCAGCACGACAAACCACCCTCAACTCACCTTGCGCCGCAACTGCTCCACTTTGTCGGCCAGCATGTCGATGTCCATGTTTTCCTCGGCATTCACGAGGCAGGTTGCCAGATCAACAACGGCGCGCGTTGTTGCCAGGTTCGGTGAGCGAGGCCGAGCGCTCGGCACGGTTTGGTTGCAGCAGCCTGAGCGTGGCGGGTGCAAAAGTGCGGCTATTGCGTCCACTTTGAACGAGCAATCAACTGTCGCTTCGAACGAGTTTTTCGTATGGAGGAAGGTTGCTGGACTCTGTCACCGCTATTGCATAGGCTTGCTTAAGGGCTTCTGCTGCATTGGTGTAATTGAGCAGGAGCGACTCCAATTCGCTCCCCTGATTCGCAGGAAGCGAATCAATGGACTCTTCCAGATTCGCGATTTTGAAGTCCACGGCTTGGATAGCCAGCACAAGTGTTCTTCCATTTACATTTGGCATTTTGGTTTCCTAGTCAATCTTTAAGGAAGCGCGACCCAGTTCTACCGCGCGAACAATTGCGTTGCGCGCAAAGTTGTCTAACGCCCCTTCCATGGCTTGTTTGGTCATGCTTCCAGCACGGGATTCAATTTGATAATGCGTTGCTTTGAATCGCTTGCGCCAGCCGTCATTTTTAACCAGCAGCGAATCCGGGATCACGGTGCCATCCGGAATTTCGAAGGAAAGCCATCCAGCCTTTGTAAAGACGCCAGGGCGGTCGAAAAGCGAGGTTCCCCCGCCTGCCAACACGTATTCGACGCCTTGATTTGTTTGGATTTCAACATCTGCAGGCCTGATGTTGCCGCCTCCCAAGTCCTTGTCGTAGAAATCGGGGTGCAACACGCCAGGCGCTGGATCTTTTCCATCAAAGACGCCACCGGGAAATTGCTCGATTCTTACTGAGCGGTACAGGTCAAGGTCAGTTTTCGACATCAAAAACCTCTCTATTTTTGCAATGAGCGCCAGCCACGCAGTCGTTGGAGAGGATGCATCCTCTTAAGTGCCCCGAACCCACCCTCAACTCACCTTGCGCCGCAACTGCTCCACTTTGTCGGCCAGCATGTCGATGTCAATGCTCTCTTCGGCATTCACGAGATAGGTTTCCAGATCAACCACGGCGCGGGCGTTGTTGCCCAGCTCGGCGTGGGCGAGGCCACGGTCGCGGTGCTCTTCCCAGGCTTGGGGCAGCAGGATGACGAGGCGGTCGAGCACGGCGATCTGGCGCGGCCAGTCTTTTTGCGCGCGGTAGATTTCTTTGAGGTTGTGCAACATGCGCGCGATGATGGCGCGCGGCGGGGAGGCTTGCAAATACAGGCCCAGCGGCACTTCGAATTCATCGACCAGGCCGCTTTTGCGCCGGTAGGGCTCCAGCCGCTCGGCCAACTCGTCGCGGCTCAGAGATTGCCCGTCAAACGGGTTGATCACCACCTGGCCTTTAGGCAAATTCACCTTGAGCATGAAGTGCCCTGGGAAGGCGACGCCACGGGCTGACAAGCCCAGGCTTTGCGCCAGTTCCAGCCAGATCAACGCCAGCGAAATTGGAATGCCCCGGCGCGTGCGCAGCACCTGGTTGATGTAGCTGTTGTCGGCGTCGTAATAGTTGTTGGCGTTGCCGCCAAAACCTAAGCTGTTGAAGAAAAAATTGTTCAGCACCCGCAGTTTGTGCATGGGCGGCGCGTCCAGCGGGATGCGGCGCTTGAGGCGGGCCAGCAACTGGTCTACTTCGCCCAGCACTTGCTGCACATCGAGATCGGGGTATTCGTCTTGCGCCACGCTGATGGCGGCTTCCAGCAGCGGGAAGGCATCGTCGCTTTGCACCAGCGTCGCAAAGTACGTGAGGGGTGAAGGTGTGTCGTAAGACAGGTTCATGGATGCAAACTCATGGCTTCAACCGCATTTTGCCTTGAAAACCCTTCGTTTTTTCAGCGCCTGAGAAACTGGCGGAGTTTCAGGCCCGCGCCCCAGGTTGCTACAAAGTATATAGCTATTGCCGCACCGATTGCCGCCGCCATCAGGCCGACTCGGTAAAAATTCTGGCCAGGCATGCGCGTCCAGGGCACGGCGCTTGCTGCCCACATCAAAAACACCGCCATCAAGGCGCTGGCAGCCAGCACTTGCAGGGCAAACACGCCCCAGCCCGCGCTGGGTTTGAACTTGCCGCGCCGAATCAGCCAGAAGAGCAGCCACACGGCGTTGATCAATGCGCCGATGCCCACGGTGAGCGTCAGCGCAGCGTGTTGGAAGATGGGCACCAGGAAGATGTTCAGAATCTGCGTGATGATCAACACGCCGATAGCGATTTTTGCTGGCGTCTTCATGTCGTGCTGGGCGTAAAAGCCGGGCGCCAGCACCTTGATGGCCACCACTCCCACGAGGCCCACGCCCCAACCCATCAGCGCCAGCGAGGTTTGCTGCACGTCGCCTTCGGTGTAGGCGCCATATTGGAAGATAACCGCCACCAACGGTTTGGCAAACACCAGGAGCGCCACACAACACGGCACGGCCAACAACACCACCAGGCGCAAACCCCAGTCGAGCAGGGACGAATACTTGTCGTCTTGGCCACCGGCGCGGGCTTTGCTTAGCTGCGGCATCAGCACGACGCCGAGCGCCACGCCGAGCAAGGCGGTGGGGAACTCCATCAGGCGGTCGGCGTTGGAGAGCCATGTCACGCTGCCGCTGGCCAGGCGCGAGGCGATTTGGGTGTTGATGAAGAGCGATATTTGCGCCACGCCCACACCCAGCAACGCCGGTGCCATCATGGCGCCGACTTGGCGCGTGGCCGGGTCAGTCCAGGCGGCTTTGAATTTCTGCCAACTCAAGGCCAGGCTGGGGAACTTGCCCAAGCGCGCCAAGGCCGGGATTTGCACCGCCAGTTGCAGCAGGCCACCGGCCATCACACCCACCACTTGCGCATAAATCGGCTCGATTCCTTTTGCCTGAAACCAGGGCGTGCCCCACACTGTGGCGGCAATCATGGCCAGGTTCAGCAACACAGGCGTGGCCGCAGGCACGGCAAATTTCCGCCAGGTGTTCAAAATGCCGGAAGCGAACGAGACGAGGGAGATGAAGAAGATGTAGGGGAACATCCAGCGCGTCATGACAATCGCTGCGTGGTACGCCTGCGGCTCTTTTTGCAGCCCACCAGCCATCAACCACACCAACAGCGGCGCGCCGATCACGCCCAAGATGCTGGTGGCCACCAGCACCCAGATCAGCACGGTGGCGATTTTGTCGATCAAGGCTTGCGCGCCAGCTTCGCCTTCTTTCTCGCGGGTGGAGGCGAGCATCGGCACGAAGGCCTGGCTGAACGCGCCTTCGCCAAACAGCCGGCGAAACAGGTTGGGGATGCGAAAAGCGACGTAAAAGGCGTCGGTCATCGCGCTGGCGCCGAAGAATGCGGCGAACAATTGGTCACGTATCAAGCCCGCAATGCGCGAAGCCAGGGTGAGCAAAGAGATGACGGAGGCGGATTTCAGCAAAGACACGTTCGAAAGTGTAGCGAGGTGCCCCGGCGTTTCCGAAACCTTGAGGAACTGCGCTATGAATCGCGATGGACAAATCGGCGTGGACCATGGGAGGCTGCGGCAATAGCCACAAAAAGGGGATGCGGCATGAGCGACACCGATGCAAGCAATGCCTTGCCGAAGGTCGATCTGGCCAGGTTCCGAAAAAGCCTCGATGTCAAGGGCTGGCCGATCAAGGCGGCGATTGCCTCGGCGGTGATTTCCTCGATGCTGATTCTGGCCATCGCCCTCATCACCTTGGGCTACCGCGGCGAACGCGAGAGCATGCTGGCCTACACCACCAAAATTGCCGGTGATGCGGGCCAGCTGATCGAGCAAAAAGCCCTGCGCATTCTGGAGCCGGCCCAAGTGGCGTTGCGCCTGCTCGCGGGCGCCTCGCTGGCGGAGGCGGTGACGCTGGAGCAGCGCTTGGACAGGGTGCGCCAGGCCATGGACGTTCTGGCAGCCAGCAGCGTGAGTTCTGCGGTGTTTGTGGGTTATTCCGATGGCTCCTTCATGCTGGTGCGCGCGCTGGGCACGCCAGCGTTGCGGCAGCGCATGAGCGCGTTATCGCCGGTCGCCCTGCCGGTTCCAGAGCCGTTGTTGGCCGACCGCCCGGAGCACTTGGTTCCCTGGGGCGACCGCAGGCCTGCGGTCGAGCGCGGTGATGCGAAGAACCGCCACGGCTTTGACATGCACCTGCCCGCCCACCAGCAAAACATGGGCGAGCTGCACAACCTCTGCACGCGCAAAGGCACCTTGACCGAAGAAGACCGCTTCAGGATCAACGACCATATCGTGCAGACGTTGGTCATGTTGCGCAACCTACCCTGGCCGGCGCATCTGGCCAAGGTGCCTGACATCGCTGCAACCCACCACGAAAAAATGGACGGCCAAGCTTACCCCCGGCGTCTGGCGGCTGAGCAATTGGCGCTGCCCGACCGCGTGATGGCGCTGGCTGACATTTTTGAAGCGCTCACCGCCGCAGACCGACCCGACAAAACGCCCAAAACGCTCAGCGAGTCGCTCAAAATCATGGCTGCCATGGCCAACGATGGGCCTATCGACCCCGAGTTGTTTCGTTATTTCCTCAAAAGCAACCTGTGGCAGGAATTTGCTCGCCAGTACCTGAATGAACAGCAAATTGATCCGGCCAATGTCGCCGCCATAGAGCGCTTGTTGCCCGCCGCGCCCGCCGACACCCTGCCCTCCTCGCTCTGATAGAATGGAGGGCTTTGCTGGCATCATCCTCAGACACTAGGAACACACACTATGGCATCTACTAAACCGAAGAAAAAGAACCCGCGCCTGGCGTCGGGCCGCAAACGCGTCCGTCAAGACGTCAAAATCAACGCCGCCAACACGTCTTTGCGCTCACAGTACCGCACCGCCGTGAAAAACGTCGAAAAAGCCGTTGCCTCGGGCGACAAAACCAAATCGACAGAAGCTTTTGCCAAAATGCAAGCTGTGGTTGACACCGTGGCCGACAAAGGCATCTTCCACAAAAACAAGGCAGCGCGCGATAAAAGCCGCTTGTCCAGCCGAGTCAAGAATTTGTCCCTGGCAACCCCCGCTGCGGCACCCGCAGCCGCTTGATTCGCCAAGCAACCCCGCACGGAGTGAATTGAAAAGTCCACTCTGCCGTTTGTAACGGGTGCGCTGCCAGCAAAGAAAAGCAAAAAACAACGAAACCGCCAGAGCGCAAGTTCTGGCGGTTTTTTTGTGCCTTGAATTTGCCAGCTCAGGTTTTTGGGAACTCGCCCGTGGGCGTTTCAAAGCGTACTTGCAAGTCGTTGTCTCTTGCGAAATTGACACAAAAATCCCACGCCATGACGTTGTCTTCGCGCAGTTCGCGGTTCACGATGACACACTTCACGTCGCCAAAAGAGGTTGGCACACACCAGGGTGAATAACCCAAGTGGCTGCCGGGCTGCGCGCCACCGGGACGGAACTGGCTGAGCACGCCGGCCAGGCGCTCCGCCCAGTCGCTCGGGCGAAAAGCCTTGCCGTCTTTGGTGATTCCCAGGATGAAGATTTCTTTGGCGGAGCTGGGATCCATGGTGGCCGAATTTTAGTGGCGGGCATTGCACTGATGCGGAATTGTCAAAAAACGCAGCCAGTTGATGTGCCTAAAATAGGCTTCCAACGGCCCATCCCATTGGGTCGTTTTGTTTTTTCCCTTCATTTGGAGCCGTCCATGAACGCAGTTGCCAAGCCCGCAGAGACCCAGATCGCGCTTTCAGACCCCCATGTGATGAACACTTATGCGCCTGCGGGCAGCCGCCCGGTGCAGATGGCCGTCTCCCACGGGCAGGGCTGCCGGGTTTGGGATGTGAATGGCAAGTCTTACCTGGACGGCTTGGGCGGCATCGCCGTCAACACCCTGGGGCACAACCACCCCAAGTTGGTGCCGGCCTTGCAAGACCAAATCGCAAAGATCATCCACAGTTCCAACTATTACCACGTGCCGGGGCAGGAAATTTTGGCCAAAAAGCTGGTAGAACTTTCCGGCATGACCAACGTTTTCTTCTGCTCCACTGGGCTGGAGGCCAACGAAGCGGCGCTGAAACTGGCGCGCAAATTCGGCCACAACAAAGGCATCGGGCGCCCGGAAATTGTGGTGTATGACAAAGCCTTCCATGGCCGCAGCATCGCCACCTTGAGTGCCACCGGCAACCCGAAAATCCAGGTCGGATTTGGCCCATTGGTCGAAGGTTTCATCCGCGTGCCGTTGAACGACATCGCTGCGCTGAAAAAGGCGACTGCGGGCAACCCGAACGTGGTCGCCGTGTTTTTTGAAGCGATCCAAGGCGAAGGCGGCGTGCACCCGATGCACATGGACTACCTGCGCGACGTGCGCAAAATCTGCGACGACAACGACTGGTTGTTGATGATCGACGAAGTGCAATGCGGCATGGGCCGCACCGGAAAATGGTTTGCGCACCAGTGGGCGGGCATTAAACCCGACGTGATGCCGCTGGCCAAAGGCCTGGGCTCGGGTGTGCCGATTGGCGCGGTGGTAGCGGGCCCGAAGGCTGCCGAGATCTTTCAAGCCGGCAACCACGGCACCACCTTTGGCGGCAACCCGCTGGCCATGCGCGCGGGCATTGA
>JANOYE010000124.1:0-11679 GCA_031428695.1 Rhodoferax sp.
GTGCCGCCAATGTGCCGTGGCGGGGCCTATTTTTTCGGCACACGAATCGGCTTCACATCGCCGCATTCCGCGCCCAGCCATTTGCCGCTGCCCTCCATGTCCATTTTTTCCGGTTTGCCGCGCACCACGGTGTTGACGGTCATCTTCATCGTGTAGGAATCAGCGCCGTTGAACGTCATTTGCCCCTCGCCACTGGAAGGCGGTTTGGTGCAGGTGAACGAGATTTTTTGCGTGTTGCCAATGCGTGGCGACGCGGTCGAAGTGCAATCACCCTGGCCGGTGGGCAGCTCGTTCTTGTCGATCATCTCTTTGGTCATGCAGGTTTTGATGCTCATGCCACCGGCACCGGCATGGCTGACCTGGGGCATGCTCATGCCCTGTTTGGCCATCATGTCGTCCATCATTTTTTTCTGCTCGGGTGACATGTTGGCCATCTGTTTTTGCATTTCGGCCATCTTGTCATTCATGCCGCCCGAGCCAAACTGCATCTTCTGAGTGATCTCCCACAGGCCGGGTTTCATGGTTTGGGCCGAGGCGGCTGCGCTGGCCGCCGTCAACATCGCAATGGCTGCAAACGAAGGGAATTTCATGGCGGCTCCTCAGGGTGAATGAGTCGCTATCGTAACGAAAGTTGTGGAAGCTGTGAACCTCACCTTCCCTTGCAGCGCCGATTGAACCTACCGCTTGATTTCTGTTGCAGCCGCCTGCCGGATGTGCGACCATGGCGCATGAGAATCGAAGCCTCCAGCAGCAGTTGCGGCGCCCTCATTCATGGTGTTGACTTGTCGCAACCGCTTGACGCAGCACAGATTGCCGAGATCCGCAAGGCTTGGCTGCACCACCAGGTCGTCGCGTTCACGGGCCAGTCGCTGGCGTTGGAAGAGATTGAGCGTTTCGCCTTCTACATCGGCCCACGCGGTGAAGACCCGTACATCGCGGGCTTGCCCGGCCACCCGCATGTGGTGGAGGTGAAACGCGAGGCCGATGAAAAGAGCAAACTCTTCGCCGAGACTTGGCACTCCGACTGGAGTTTTTTGCCCTCGCCGCCCGCTGGAACAGTGTTGTACGGCGAGGTGATCCCTCCCACCGGCGGCGACACCTTGTTTGCTGACCAATATGCCGCGTTTGATGCCTTGCCAGCGGCGCTCAAATCAACGCTCTCTGACAAGCTGGGCATACATTCCGCGCGCGGCGGGTACTCGCGCAAAGGCTTGTACGGCGAGAAAGACGTGGGCCGCTCGATGGCCATTCGTTTTGGCGACAGCGCGCTCAAGACGCGCGCCCATCCGCTCGTCAAAACCCACCCGGAAACCGGCCGCCAGGCGCTTTTTGTGAACGCGGGTTACACCATCGGCATCGAGGGCATGGCGCAAGATGAGGCGGCAGACGTAATGCGCCAGCTCTTCAAACATCAGATTGAGCCGCGCTTCATCTACCGACACCACTGGCAACCCGGCATGTTGACGCTGTGGGACAACCGCTGTTTGCTGCACGCCGCCACCGGCGGGTACGAAGGGCACCGGCGCTTGTTGTATCGTGTGACCGTGGCTGAAAAAAGCAGTTAGCGCAAGAATAGACCCAGGGAACACAACGCAAGGAGACCACCATGAGTGATTCAGCAGATTTTGGTTTTGGCAAATTCGTGCCCGGTTTTGACTTTTTGCAAGGCTTGGCCAAAGGCGCTGCCGGCAGCATGCCGCAAATACCCAACCTCACCAACTGGGTGACGCCGTCGCTCAATCTGGAAGAGCTGGAGAAACGCGTTGATGAACTCAAGGCGGTGCATTTCTGGCTCGACCAGAACTCCAAGGCCTTGGGCGCCACCATCCAGGCGCTGGAGGTGCAGAAGATGACGCTGGCCACACTCAAAGGAATGAACTTCAACATGGGCGACGTTGCCAACGCGCTCAAGCTCAAAGCGGCAGATTCAGTGGTGGCCAGCGTGCAAAAGGTCTCGGAGCGGGTGTCCGAACGCGCCGCCAGCACCGCCAGAACTTTGTCGGACGTGGCCACCAGCGTGACAGACGGCGCCAAATCGATGGCGTCTGCGGCTGCCGGCCAATCAGGCAAATCCGGCAAAAAACCATCCCACTCGTCGCCCAGCCTGGGCGGCCTGGTCGACCCCATGCAGCTGTGGAGTTCACTGACCCAGCAGTTTCAGCAAATTGCCGCCAGCGCCATGAAAGACTCCGCCAAAAATACGGCGAGGGACATCACCAAAAACATGGCCTCGGGCTTGGCCAAAGAAGCCATCAAGAAAGCGGTGTCGCCAAAATCCAGATCTGCGGTCGCAAAAAAGGCAACCCGAAGGCGCAGCGCTTAAAGGCGGCTTATAAATCGCAAAGGCCGTAAGCACCATCCAGGCCATGAAACTGTTTCCCTACGGGCACGCCACCCACCCAGACTGGCGCATGGCCGCCGCTCTCGTACTGGCGCAGTTGCGCGCGCAAATGGCCACCCGTGCCTACGCCAAGAGCCCCAGCTTGGCGCTGCTGTACATCACCGACCACTACGCCAACCTGGCGCAAGACATCCTGGGCCACTTGAGCCACGAGTTGCCCGAGGTCACCGACTGGTCGGGCACGGTGGGTGTGGGCGTCGCGTCCAACAATGTCGAGTACTTTGACGAACCGGCGCTGGCCGTCATGTTGTGTGACGTGCCTTCTGACCAGTACCGCGTTTTCTCCGGCGTTGCGCCCTTGGGGCTGGGCTTTGAGGCCTGCAGCGCCTTGGTGCATGCCGACGGCAACACGCCCGATTTGCCCGAACTGATCGCCGAGATGGCGGGCCGCACCACGTCGGGTTACCTCTTTGGCGGGCTCGCCGCCAGCCGCACGCGCACGGTGCATTTCGCTGTGGGCGGCAACGGCAACATCCAGGGCCACGGCGGTGCCAGCGGTGTTTTCAGCGGCGGCTTGAGCGGGGTGGCGTTTGGCGCAGAGGTCGCGCTGATTTCCCGCGTCACCCAAGGCTGCCAGCCGGTTTCCAAAAGCCGGACGGTCACCGCGTTTGACCACAACGTGGCCACCGCGCTCGACGGCGAACCCGCGCTGGACGTGATGTTGCGTGATCTCGATGTTTCCCTCGCCGCGCCGCAACAAGCGCTGGAAATGGTGCGGCAAACCTTGGTCGGGCTGGTGGACGCGGGTGACTCCCGGCATGATGCCCGCCACGACGGGGTGGTCCGCAGAGCCACCGGCTTTGGCGATTTCGGCAGCGATGTCACCGTGCGCCGCATCATTGGCCTCGATCCAGCGCGCCGGGGCGTGGCCGTGTCAGCCCAGCTTCAAAGCGGCATGCAACTGGCGTTTTGCCAGCGCAATGTGCAGGCGGCGCGGGCTGACTTGGTGCGCATCTGCGCCGAGATCCGCGAAGAGCTGGACACCTCCGAGCTGCCGCTCGCCCCCGCCTTCGCCGCGATCCAGATTGAATCGATGCCGCCACCCAAGCCGCGCCAAATCGCGGGGGCGATTTACGTCAGTTGTTCAGGCCGAGGCGGCCCGCACTTCGGCAGCCCCAACGCCGAGATGCAAATCGTGCGCAAAGCGCTGGGTGATGTGCCTTTGGTGGGTTTTTTTGCCGGCGGAGAAATCGCCCGCCACCATCTGTATGGCTACACCGGCGTGCTGACAGTTTTTACAACGAACTAGCTGCCAAGTCACGAAAAATATGCGTAGTAGGCTGTATATTTAATAGCAAATGGAAATCGTTCTGACAGCGTCTTGAAAGAGTTTTGTCATGTTGTCCGCCGAAGAACTTGAGCGCCTGATGCCCGCCGAAACCACGCGCTTTCGCTCGCCCATTCCCACCACCCCTGTTTCGAGCGACGAGTTCTCGCCACAGGCCCAAAGCCCCAAACAGAAAGAATTTGAAGCCCGCGTCAAAGCGCTGGGCTCGTCCATTTCCAAGAAACTCGGCATGCCGAGGCGGCGCTTCTTCCAGGGCGCAGCGGGCATGGCGGCGGCGTTTGTGGCGATGAACGACAGCTTCGGGCCGATGTACCTGGTGAGCCGGGCCGAAGCGCAAACCCCCGAAATGGCCAACGAACGGGCGAATGCGCTCAAGGGCCAGTTCGTCATGGACATGCACACCCACTTCTTGCGTGACGACACCCGCTTGGAGAACTTCGTACGCTCGCGCGAAGCCGTCGGCAAAGCCGGCTGGAACCCGGCGCTGGTCAACAAGCCGCAGTCGCTGGACGACCTGAAGTTCGCCAACTATTTCAAAGAGATTTACCTCGACAGCGACACCAAGGTGGCGCTCATCTCCGGCTCGGGTTCTGAGGAGCCGCGCGACTGGTTTTTGACCAACGAGATGAAGGCCGACGCCCGCGCTGATGTGAACAAAAAAGCCAGCGCCAAACGCATGTTCTCGCACGCCATTTTCATGCCCGGCGTGCCCGGCTGGCTGGAGAAGGTCGATCGCGATCTGGAGGTGTTGAAACCCGACTCGTTCAAGGGTTACACCGTGGGCGACAACACCAACAAGCAGTTGGCACGCCACCCCTGGAAGCTGGACGACGAAAAACTGCTGTACCCGTTTTACGAAAAGCTGGCCCGCGCGGCAAAAACCACGCCCAGCCTGGCCAACGTGTGTGTGCACAAAGGCCTGTTCCCCGACAGCGTGACGCGCCAATACCCCAACCTGGCCGGCCATGCCAACGTGAACGACGTGGCCAAAGCCGCCAAAGACTGGCCGCAGCTGAATTTCATCATCTACCACTCCGGTTACTGTGCCGGTCCCGTGGCAGACACCTGGCGCCGGTTTGAAGAGACCGGGCGCATCGATTGGGTCACTGATCTTTCGGAAATTCCCGCCAAACACGGGCTAAAAAACGTCTACGGCGATTTGGGCCAGATTTTTGCCCAAAGCACCGTCTCGGAGCCGCGCCTGTGCGCCGCCATGATGGGCCAGCTTGTCAAAGGGCTGGGCGCGGACCACGTGGTGTGGGGCAGCGACGCGGTGTGGACGGGCGCGCCGCAGTGGCAGATCGAGGCGTTGCGGCGCCTGGAGATTCCCGAAGAGATGCAGAAAAAATACGGCTTTGCGCCCCTGGGTGCGGCCGACGGCCCGGTAAAGAACGCCATCTTCGGCGACAACTCGGCCCGGCTTTACCACTTCACACGGGCGCAACGCGCCTCGCTGGCGGGCGACAAAGTTGCACTGGCCAAGGCGGAATATGACCTGCACGGCGAAGGCCGCACCAATTTGCGGTATGGTTACGTGCGGACACAAAAAGGCTGATTGGGTCACCACGTTTCAGCCAAAAGGAGGTTCGCCAAGCATTCAACCCTGAAAGCAAACCAACATGCAGGCTGCCCCGGCGTTTTCATCCAGCTACAAAGAAGCGAGAGAGAAATTTCTTCAGGCGGCCGCCCAGGCTGGCGCTTCGGTTGAATCGTTCAAACATCCGCGAACCGGCGTGGACGGCGAAGAGTTGGCGCTGGACGCCGCTTTGGTGGGCTCGGCCACACCTGAGAAAATGCTGATCACCAGCAGCGGTTGCCATGGCGTGGAAGGTTTTTGCGGCAGCGGCGTGCAGGTGCAGGCCCTGCGCGACACCGCTTTCAGGGCGCGCTGCGAAGCCGCTGGCGTGTCGGTGTTGCACTTGCATGCCATCAACCCTTTCGGCTTCTCACACACGCGCCGCGTCACGCATGAAAACGTTGACCTGAACCGCAACTTCCAAGACTTCTCCAAACCACTGCCGCAAAACCCGGCCTACCGGGAACTGCACCCGATGCTGCTGCCCAAAGAGTGGCCGCCGGGCGCATTGAACATGGCCAGTGTGGCCTGGTACATCGCCAGCAAGGGCATGAAAGCGGCGCAACAGGCCTTGTCAGGCGGCCAGTACGAGCTGGACGACGGCCTCTTTTTCGGCGGCAAAGGCCCCACTTGGAGCAACCAGGCGGTGCGCCAGGTGTTGCGCCACTTCGGCGCGGGTGTGCCGCAAGTCGCCTGGATCGACCTGCACAGCGGATTGGGCGAAGAAGGCGCCTGCGAACGCACCTTCGCCATGAAGCCGGAAGACGTCATCGGCCAAGCACGTGCCCGCGCTTGGTGGGAGGGCGGCGGCGCCACGCCATTGAAGTCGCTCTACGACGGCAGCTCAGTTTCAGCCGCGTTGACCGGCCTGATGTGGCCCTGTATTTACGACGAATGCCCGGACTCGGAAGTCACCACCATGGCGATGGAATTTGGCACGGTAGACAAGTTGAAAGTGCTCAGAGCCCTGCGCGGCGACCACTGGCACTTCCAGCACCCGGAGGCGCCGCCGGCCTTGGTCAAGGACATCAAAAAAACCCTGCGCGACGCGTTTTATGTGGACACGCCGGCCTGGAAGGACAAGGTGACGACGCAAGCCATGGATGCAATAAATCAAGGCGTGATTGGTCTTAAAGGTATTTGAGCACTCAAGTCACAAATAATTTGCACAAAGTGCTCACTAAAATGCAGTTAATTTGATTGTATTGATTGCTATTTTTGTTATAAAATTACTTTAGAACGAGAATAATTCAAACCCCGCGCGCCCGGTCAGTTTTGAATTTATGCCGGAATTCCGCAAAAGAACCGGCGTCCAACGCGTCGCGGATTTCCTGCATCAGGTTCAGGTAGTAATGCAGGTTGTGGATGGTGGCCAGCATGGGGCCCAGCATCTCGCCGCAGCGGTCCAGGTGGTGCAGGTAGGCGCGTGAGAAGCCGTTGCGCCCACCGGCGTTCCAGGCGATTTTTGTGCTGCCGAAGGGGCCTTTGTCAGGGCTACAGAAGGGGCCTTTGTCAGGACTGCCGGCGCAGGCGTGGCAAGTGCAAGTCACGTCCAGCGGCTGCTCGTCCATCTTGTGCCGGGCATTGCGGATTTTCAGGTCGCCATACCGCGTGAAGAGTGTGCCGTTGCGGGCGTTGCGGGTCGGCATGACGCAATCAAACATGTCCACACCTTGCGCCACCCCCTCCACCAAATCCTCCGGCGTGCCCACCCCCATCAGGTAACGCGGTTTGTGGCCGGGGAGGCGGTGCGGCGTGTGCGCCATGATGCGCAACATCTCGTCTTTGGGCTCGCCCACGCTGACACCGCCGACGGCATAGCCGGGGAAATCCATCTCGACCAGCTGGTCCAGCGACTCCTGGCGCAAGTGCTCGAACATGCCGCCTTGCACGATGCCAAAGAGGGCGTTGGGGTTTTCCAGTTTGGCAAATTCGGCTTTGCATCGCTGCGCCCAGCGCAGGCTCAATTCCATCGAATTGCGGGCCTCAGCCTCGGTGGTCAACTGGCCTTTGGTCTTTGTCTCGACGCTCAAATACGGCGTGCATTCGTCAAACTGCATGGCGATGTCGCTGTTCAACGTGGTTTGAATCTGCATCGAGATTTCGGGTGTCAAAAAGAGCTTGTCGCCATTCACCGGGGAAGAAAACTTCACGCCCTCTTCGCTGATCTTGCGCATCGCCCCGAGTGACCACACTTGAAACCCACCCGAGTCGGTGAGGATGGGTTTGCGCCATTTTTCAAACGCATGCAGCCCGCCAAACTTCGCCAGCACGTCCAGCCCTGGGCGCATCCAGAGGTGAAACGTGTTGCCCAAAATGATCTGCGCGCCCATGTCTTCCAGGCTTTGCGGCATCACGCCTTTGACGGTGCCATAGGTGCCCACGGGCATGAAAATCGGCGTCTCGACGACACCGTGGTTCAGCGTGAGGCGGCCACGGCGGGCGTGGGAGCCAAGGTGCTGGCCGCTTGGGGGGTCAGTTTTGAGAATGTCGAATTGAAACATGGGCTCAAGCCTGTTTTGCAAAGTATTTCACACCATCCAAACCTTCAAAATGAGCGTCCTGCGTCCACAAAATGGCCTTGTGCGCTTGGGCGGTGGCGTAGATCAGGCTGTCGGCCAGCGGCAGGTTGTAGGTGACAGCAAGACGGGTCAGCCTGATGTCCAGGTCGATCACCTGCCCCCGGCGCATCATCGATTCGGCATACGCTGCCACCTCCGTGCTGATTTCGCGCCGCAGCTTCTTTGTCACTTCGTAAATCGTGATGATGGGCACAATCAAGCCGACTGGCGACTGCGCCGGCTCGGCAAACAGGTCTGCCCGGGCCGAATCGTTGAAGTATTCCAGCCAGCAGGAGGAATCGAGCACCAATGGCGTGGCCTTAAGCGCCATCATTGAGCGCCATCATTAAGCGCCATCAAAAACGGTCAGGCTCGTCAGGAATGTCGGTGCTGGTCAGGCCCCGGGCGATGCCCCGGAAGTAACTCGCCGGATGGTAAGGAATCAACTGCGCCACACCATCCACCTCAATCCAGGTGAGTTTGGCCCCGGGCTTGAGTTTGAGCGACTCGCGCAATGACGCGGGCACCACGACCTGGTATTTGCTGGACAGCGTGACAGTGTTGTCGGTGGATTTCATATCGATCAGTATACCGCTTTACCTCTACTGTGTCGATAAAAAAAGCCCCTCTCGGGGCCTTTTTCTCCAACGCAAGCAAAAGCTTATTTCATGGCGTCAAGGCCCGCCTTGGCCACCACGCCGTCTTGCTCAGCGCTGCCACCTGAAACACCAATTGCGCCGATGATTTTGCCGTCTGCCGCCGTCAGCGGAATGCCGCCTTCAACGGCATTCGCGCCACGCAGCGTGAGAATCCGCAAGCCCGCGCCGCCAGCGGCCAACGCGTCTTGGAAGACTTTGGTCGGGCGGCGGTACAGCGCGGCGGACACGGCTTTGTCTTGCGAGACGGCAACGCTGCCAATTTGGGTGCCATCCATGCGTTCAAACGCCACCAGTTGGCCGAGTAGGTGTGAACCCTGCGCTGGCGCGGTGGCTCAGTCTGCAACTGCCGACTTTCTCCACAGCAACATGGCGTCGCCGTAACTGAAGAAGCGGTATTTCTGCGCGATGGCGTGTTGGTACACCGAGCGAATGGGCGCGTACCCCGCAAAGGCGCTGACCAGCATCATCAAGGTCGATTTGGGCAGGTGGAAGTTGGTGATAAGGCCATCCACCACCTGAAACTCGTAGCCGGGGGTGATGAAGATCGCCGTGTCACCCGAGGTTTTACCGCTTTGCGCCCACGATTCGAGCGTGCGCACGGTGGTGGTGCCCACCGCCACCACGCGCCCGCCGCGCGCGCGGCAGTCGGAGATGGCCTGTTGCGTGGCCAAAGGCACGTTGTACCACTCGCTGTGCATGTGGTGCTCGGCCAGGTTTTCTGTTTTGACGGGCTGAAACGTGCCGGCACCCACATGCAAAGTGACGCTGGCGCGGCGCACACCTTTGGCGTCGAGTTGGGCCAACAGGGCTTCGTCAAAATGCAACGCGGCTGTGGGTGCGGCCACGGCGCCAGGGTGTTTGGCGAACACCGTCTGGTAGCGGGCTTCGTCCTCGGGCGAGTCAGTGTGTTGTATATAGGGCGGCAGCGGCACGTGGCCGTGGCGCTCCATCAAGGTGTAAGGGTCGTCGCCAGCATCGTTGCTGAGGACGAAGCGGAACATGCCGCCGTCAGCCTCGGGCCAGCGCCCGAGCAGGGTGGCGCAGAGGCCATCACCCGTGCCTGGCGCGCCCACCAGCTTCAACGTGGTGCCGATTTCCGGCTTTTTGCTCACCCGCATGTGAGCGGCCACTTGGTTGCCGCCCAGCACCCGCTCTACCAACAGCTCAACCTTGCCGCCGGTTGGCTTCTCGCCGAACAGCCTCGCCTTGATGACTTTGGTGTCGTTGAAAACGAGCAAATCGGCCGGACTGAGCAGCGCCGGCAAATCGCGGAATATGCGGTCAAGCGGCTGAGCTGCCGTGCCATCGAGCAGACGCGAGGCGCTGCGCTCGGGCGCTGGGTGCTGGGCGATCAGCTCGGCAGGCAAGGAGAAATCGAAGTCGCTGAGCGTGTACCGCCCAGGGCTGGCCAGGCTTGGGGGGGTGGAAGAGGAGGTCGTATTCAAAGCAGGAGGTGACGCAATTGGCGCAATTGGCGCGGTGGATGGTTACATAAGCTACAACCCGGCAATACATATGTGCATAAAACACATTTACACTGTCTGGGCGCTGATTCATTCAAACTTGCGCGCCATGTTAGCTGCAACTTCGCCCGCATTTCTTTCCATTTCAAGGAGTACGTCATGACCTGTCAAACCACCACCCCGCCAATTTCTGGCATTTCCCGGCGCGAAGGCATGTTGAGCCTGCTCGGTTCGGCCTTGGCGCTGGCCGGTTGCGGCGGCGGTGGAAGCGGCGGCGGAACCGGGCTGCCTGCAGCTGGTGCGCCGGTAGCCAGTGCTGGCGCTGTGACAGTGGGGCAAATCACGGGTTTTGGCTCAATCATCCTCAATGGCAATGGCGTGCGCATCGACGACTCGTCGGCCCGTTTCAGCGATGACGACGACAACGACATGCGAGGCAAGCTTCGCATCGGCATGCAGGTTGAGGTGGTCACCAGCACCAGCGCGGCGGGCGTGGTGACGGCGCAGTCAATCACCACACGCGGCGAACTTCAGGGCCGCGTTGAAGGCACGCCCGACGCTGCCGCCAAAACGTTTGTGGTGCTGGGCCAAACCGTGAAAGTGGTCGCTGGCACCGTGTTTGACAGCTCTTTGTCCAGCGGTTTCGCCTCGCTGAACACCGACACCACCGTCGAAGTGCACGGCCGGCTCAACACGCAAACCAACACCTTGACGGCCAGTTTCATTGAGCGCAAGACCAGCCCGCAGGTGTTCAAAATCCAGGGCGTGGTGGCCAGCCACAGCGCCACGGCCAAGACTTTCAAGATCGGCCCGACTTTGATCAGCTACGCCGGCGCAACCGATGTGCGCGTGTTGCCCAGCGACGGCGCCTTGGTGCGCGTGCGCCTGGTGGCGGTGTTGCCGCCCGCTGCGCTGCCGGCACAGTGGCAGGCCATGCGCATCCGCAGGTCTGAAAACGTCGGCGAAGATCGCAGCCAGTTCGAAATCGAAGGCAGCATCACGGCGTTCACGTCGCAAAGCGTGTTCAGCGTGAATGGCGTGCCGGTGGACGCCAGCACAGCCGTGTTCACGCGTGGCGCGCCTGCCGGGCTGAAGTTGGGCGCGCAGGTGGAAGTCAAGGGCAAGTTGGCCAATGGCACGCTCGTCGCCGTGCTGGTGAAAATGGAGGACAACGTCAACGACGAGCGCGAAATCGAGCTGCACGGCAGCATCAGCGGCGTGACGGCCACCCGCTTCGTGTTGCTGGGATTGACGGTTGAATTTGGCGCGGGGGTTGAATTCCGCAAAGGCACGGCGGCCAATTTGGTGAACGGCGCGCAAGTGGAAGTCAAAGGCGTGCCCTCAGACGGCTCCAGCGCCGCAACGGGCGTGCGCGCCACGCGGATTTCGTTCGAGTCGTCCTGAGTCGCTGCAGGCCAGAGGGCAAAATCGGGCGATGCGCCGCTCGCCTGCCCTGTCCTTCGCCTCTGCTGCTGCCGCACCGGCCAAAAGCCCGATTCAAAAAGCGCTGGCCAAACTCGGCCTGCGCCGCGACATCGACCTGGCGCTGCACCTGCCGCTGCGTTACGAAGACGAAACCCGCATCACCCTCTTGCGCGAGGCACGCGAGGGCGACACAGTGCAAATCGAGGCCACCGTCACGCACTGCGAAGTGACGCTTGGCGCGCGCCGCCAGTTGGTGGTGCGCGTAGACGATGGCACCGACATCTGCACCTTGCGCTTTTTCAGCTT
>JANOYE010000125.1:0-16816 GCA_031428695.1 Rhodoferax sp.
TCTCGCGGCCCATTTTTTTCACCACGGAATCGAAGTAGCCAATACCGGCATAGGGGCTCTGGGCGTAATCCGCCATGTATTCGAGCATCATCAATTTGCCGCCGCGCGCATGGAAGGCGCTCAAGTCCGGATGGGTGGCATCCATCATGCGGGAGACTTCCAGAACACGGGTGTGGAAGAACTCGGGGCGGTATTTGGCGAGGTCAAACTTCGGGTCTCGCACGTAGATGTGGCTGATGGCGCCGCTGCCAAAAAACCAGCCCCTGGCGTTGTCGGGCTTGGCGGGCTGCGTGGGGGCGCTGTCGCCCGTCGTCCAGGAAGTCCAACCGCCCAGCGGCCCAGTGCCGGGTGTGCCCTCGCCCGACACACCCCAGCCGGGGTATTGCGTGACACCGTTGGTCAGCGCAAATGGAAAGTTGTAGGGCGCATGGAGAATTTGCACCGCCTTGACTTGCGCAGACGTGAGGCAGCTTGCCGCATCCGCGCCGCTGCATTGCAGGCTGGCCGCGTTGAACTGCGCCTTGCAGCCGACCGGGTTGGCGATGAGGCCATCTTTAACGCCGTCCAAACTGTCGCAAGCAGCCAAGACAGCGCTGTGGACCAGTTCTACTTTGTTGCGCGGCAGCCAGCCGTCGCCCTGCAAGGCCAATCCGAGCGGAATGTAGGCGTGCATGAGGCCTGTCCAGTTGATCACCGGCACGCGGCTGAAGATGCCGTCAAAATCGCTCGGGTAACGCTGGGCCATCGTCAGGCCTTCGCGGCCACCTTCACTGCTTCCCACGAAATAGATTTTGTAGGGCACACGGCCATAGGCCCGCTGGGCCAGCGCCACACCTACATCGCGCACTTTCTTGTAGGAAGCATGGGCAAAGTTTTCAAAGGCTTCGTCGTTGGCGGCAAAGGCCTGCAGGGGTTCACCCGGCTTGTTTTGATGACCAGAGTCTGTGCCCAAGGTGATGAAGCCCTGCGCCAGCGGCGAAGGCTGGTCAAAACGGCCGGAAGGGATCAAGGCGGTCGCGCTGATCAAAGTGCCGTTGAAACCGCCGCCGCCATACTGCACCGTGCGGCCATTCCAATTCAGCGGCAGGTTGACCTGGAACAAGATGGGTGGCGCGGTTTTGTCCACCGGCAAGATGCGGCCCAGCACCTTGCAGGTGGCCGGTGTTTCCGGGTTCACTCGGGCAGCAGGAGTTGGCCCACCGGGCGCGATACTTAAGGCCGTGGCGGCGACCATCACGGCTGAATCAATCGTCGTGCCGCCATTGGGCAGACCGACCGCCGCCGCGTCAATGGGTGCTGCCAACGCCGCGCATGCCTTTGCAGCATCGGCGCCGAGGCTGATGGGGCCGCTGGGCGCGCTGGGTGCCATCGAACCACATGCTACTAAATTAATAGCTAAAAACGCTATTAACACGTGACTTAGAGGCCGTTTTTGTTTCAACATTCCAGTTTGCATGTCGTCTCCTTTGTTTTAAAAGCTCATTCGATGGTTCAGCCGGCAGTTCAATCGGCCCAATACAGCCGCGTCGGGTTGTCAACCAGCAGTTTTTGCTGCAACTCTTGGGTCACCGCAATGTAGGGGATGAAATCGACCAGCAGGCCGTCGTCGGGCATGTGGTCTTTCAAATTAGGGTGCGGCCAGTCGGTGCCCCAGAGCACACGATCCGGAAACGTTTCGACGATTTTTCGCGCGAACGGGATCACGTCTTGGTAGGCGTTTTGTTCACCGTTCAGCGCTTTGGGGCCGGTGATAGAGAGACGTTCTGGGCAACTCACCTTGCTCCACACGTTCGGGTGCTGTTGCATGAATTTGACGAACAGCGCGAACTCGGGGCCATCCACGGGTTTGCTCACGTCGGGCCGGCCCATGTGATCCACGACGATGGTGGTGGGCAGTGCGGTGAAGAAATCCCACAGCTCGGGCAAGTCCACCGCTTCGAAGTAGATGACGACATGCCAGTTCCACTTTTTGATGCGGGTGGCGATTTCCATCAGCTCGTCTTTGGGCGTGAAATCAACCAAACGCTTGACGAAGTTGAAACGCACGCCGCGCACCCCCGCGTCATGCATGGTTTGGATTTCAGCATCCGTCACGCTGCGTCTGACGGTGGCGACACCGCGCGCTTTGCCTTTGCTGTTGACCAGCGCATCAACCATGGCGCGGTTGTCAGCGCCATGGCAAGTGGCCTGCACCACCACGTTTTTGTCGAAACCCAAGTGGTCGCGCAAGGCGTACAACTGCGCCTTGCTCGCATCACACGGCGTGTATTTGCGCTCCGGTGCGTAGGGAAACTCGCTTCCTGGGCCAAACACATGGCAATGCGCATCGACCGCGCCAGCGGGCAACTTGAAGCGTGGCTTGGCCGGGCCGCTGTACCAGTCCAGCCAACCGGCTGTTTTGGTGAAATCACCGGAAGTGGGTTTGCTCATGCCGGGGTTCTTGCTCAGGTTGATTAGTCGATGTATTTCAGGCCCAGCTTCTCCAGGGCGGGCCGCATGTTGTACATGTCCAGCCCCAGAATGCCCTGCGCGAGTTTGGCGCGTTTTTCACCTTCGTTGGCTTCGCGCGCCGCAGCGGCATCGGCCACGCGTTGCGCCCAGGCGGCGGGCACCACGACCACGCCGTCGTCATCGGCCACGATGGCGTCGCCGGGGTTCACCAGCGCATCGGCGCAAACCACTGCAATGTTGACCGAGCCGAGGGTCGATTTCACTGTGCCTTTGGCGCTGATGGCTTTGCTCCACACCGGGAAACCCATGGAAGTGAGTTCTTTCACGTCGCGCACGCCGCCGTCAATGATGAGGGCGCGCGCGCCGCGCGCTTTGAACGAGGTGGCCAGCAAGTCGCCAAAAAAGCCATCGGTATTCGGCGAGGTCATCGCCGCCACGACGATGTCGCCGGGTTGGATTTGCTCGGCCGCCACATGCAGCATGTAGTTGTCGCCGGGGTGCAGCAGCACCGTCACCGCCGTGCCGCTGACCAGCGCCCCCGCATAGATGGGGCGCATGTAGGTGTTCATGAGGCCGACACGGCCTTGCGACTCGTGCACCGTGGCTGAGCCAAAACGGCCCATTTTCTCTACCGCTGCCGCATCAGCGCGGGTGATGTTGCGTTTGACGATTCCGAGTTCGTACATGATCAGCGTCCTTGTTGTTTCAGTGTTGCATCCAGGCGCGGGAACACCCGCCGTGCGTTGCCTTCGTAAATTTGATACCGATCCGCGTCGCTCAAAATTTTGCTGGCCTCAATGTAGCGTTTGGTGTCGTCAAAATTAAAACCAGTGCGCGGGTCGATGCCACGCACGGCGCCGATCATCTCCGAGCCAAACAGCACGTTTTTCACGGGAATCACAGTGTTGAGCAAATCGATGCCGGGCTGGTGGTAGACGCAGGTGTCAAAAAACACATTGCCAAGCAAATGCTCTTCCAGAATCGGCTTTTTGAGCATGTCCGCCAGGCCCCGGTAACGGCCCCAGTGGTAGGGTGCCGCGCCGCCGCCGTGCGGCACCAACAGGCGCAGCGTGGGGAAATCTTTGAACAAATTGCCTTCCAGCAATTGCATGAAGGCGGTGGTGTCGGCGTTGATGTAATGCGCGCCGGTGGTGTGAAAACACGCGTTGCAACTCGTGCTCACGTGCACCATCGCGGGGATGTCGTATTCGACCATCTTTTCGTAAATGGGGTACCAATGTTTGTCGGTGAGCGGGGGCGATTTCCAGTGGCCGCCGCTCGGGTCGGGGTTCAAATTGATGCCGACATTGCCGTATTGCTCCACACATTTGACGATCTCGGGGATGCAGGTCGCAGGGTCTACGCCCGTGCTTTGCGGCAACATCGCCACTGGCACGAAATGGTCTGGGAAGAGTTGACTCACGCGGTAACACAGCTCATTGCAGATCGCCGCCCAGCTGCTTGAGACTTGAAAGTCACCAATGTGGTGGGCCATGAAACTGGCGCGTGGGGAAAACAGCGTGATGTCGCTGCCGCGTTGTTTCATCAGCTTCAATTGGTTGAGTTCGATCGACTCCCGCAGCTCGTCGTCGCTGATTTTCAGGTCAGAGGCTTTCGGGCTCTTGCCGGGATCTTTGATAGCGGCAATTTGCGCATTGCGCCAGGTTTCCATGGCCAGCGGGGCCGTGGTGTAGTGGCCGTGGCAGTCGATGATCAGCGGGTTTTGTTGGCTCATGGTCTCTTTTGGCGTTGATTTTGGGCGGCATGGGGCGCGGCTGCCACATGCCAGGTCAGCCGTGGAATTGTGCGCCCAAGCCTGGGCCGTTGAAAGACGCTGGCGCCGCTATCTGATATGCAAAAGTTATATATCTTAGGCATCGGTATGCAACAATTCCGCATGGACTTCAAACAGCTGGAATACTTCGTTCGTGTGGCCGAGCTGGGCAGTTTTACCCGTGCTGCATTGGCGCTGAACATGACGCAACCAGCCCTCTCCCGCCAGGTTCGCCTGCTGGAAGTCGAGCTGCGGCAAAACCTGCTGGCCCGCAATGGCCGTGGCGCGGTTCCCACAGAGGCTGGCGCGTTGCTGCTGGAGCATGGGCGCGGCATCTTGAACCAGGTGGCGCTGGCGCGTGAGGAGCTGGCCGCTGGCCGCAGCCGCTTGGCAGGGCGTGTCTCCATCGGGCTGCCGCCTTCGCTCTCAAAACTCATCACCGTTCCGCTCACTCTAGCGATGCGCAAGGCCTTGCCACAAGCGCAATTGACATTGACCGAAGGTTTCTCGCTGCTCATGTACGAAGGCCTGCGCGTGGGCAACCTCGACATGGCCGTGCTGTACAACCCAGACGCCTCGCCAGACCTGGACATGGCCACGTTGCACGAAGAAGAACTGGTGCTGATTTCACCGAAAGGCGCGGTCAGGCCTGCGCTCAAGCCAGGTGCGAAGTCGGGAAAAAAAGGCGCATCAAAGGTTTTTAGCGCCTCAAACCCATCGAAAGCCGCCATCAGCCTGTTGGAAGCCGCCGCGCTACCGCTGATCCTGCCCAGCCGCCCCAACGCTTTTCGCCTCTTGATCGACAACGAAATGGCCACACTCGGCCAGCGCCCGCGCATCGTGATGGAAGTAGACGGGTTGAACGCGATTTTGAGCCTGGTCAAAGAAGGCATGGGCCACGCCGTGTTGCCGCGTTACACCCTGAGCAATTTCGACAATGTCGCGCCATTCGCCGTGCGGGCCATCCACAGCCCGCAAATTTTGAGCCGACTGGAGTTGGTTTGGTCGTCGCGCCGCCCTGCCACGGCAACGCACCGACGTGCGCTGGACGTGGTGCGCGAAGTGGTTTTGGCAGCCATCCGGTAATTTCAACGCTGCCTCATCGGACTTTGTAAGGATTCACTTACGACTTTGGTCGAATTAAGCCCAACTCCTCGGGTTAATACGGGGCAATATCTACTTCCGCGTGTAACAATTTCGGTGAAACTGGCACTATGTAAATAGGATGAAACGTTTTAAATGCGATTCTCGGTATATTCCAGTGAAATTTCAGGTGGCCGCAATCTGAATGGGCTCGGTTCGAGGCTCGTCAGTGGCTTCTTTGCACCGCAACAAAGTTGGAATTAAGATTGATCGAACCTACAGTTTTGGAAAGACGCACGGCGGGGCTTCGCGCAGACAACCTGGTCATGCGCATGCTGCATCCGCTGGCTTCCTATGTGCCCAGGCCGCCGGAATCGCAGCGCAGCAGCGACCTGCCCCGCAGCCACACCAGCCACACGGCGCACGGCAAACGTTCGCTCGTCGTTGCCGGCTCCGGCACGCCCACCGTCATCTTCGAAGCCGGGCTGGGCAAGGGAAAGGAAGTGTGGGGCTCCGTGTTCAACGAGGTCGCCCAGGTGACCCGCGCTGTAGCTTATGACCGAGCGGGATACGGCGACAGCGAACGTGCCACCACCCCGCGCGAGCCAATGCAGATCGTGCGGGAATTGCGCGCAATGTTGAAAGAGGAAGGCATTGCGCCGCCCTACGTGCTGGTTGGCCACTCTTTGGGCGGCACGATCATGAAGCTCTTTGCCCGCGCCTTCCCCGCAGAAATTGCGGGCGTGGTGTTGGTCGACGCACGGCACTCCGAATTTGCCCGGCGCTGCAAACAAGCAGGTTTGCCACGCATCCTTTACGAGCCACCCCCGGCCCTCATGCTGTTGGCGCGACCTGCCATACGCGGTGAACTGGCAGCTTCGGTGATGAGCACTGCCGAAGCGCGCCGGGTGGGCCCGTTTCCGTCGGTGCCGCTGGTGGTATTGACACAAAACAAAGCGGTGGCGCGTTGGCCCAAGGGCCTGGGCCGCCTTTGGGTGGCAAGCCAGCGCAACATGATGCGCATGTCCAAAATCAGCAGCATGGAAGTCTGCGACGACGCTGGCCACAATGTGCACCAAGACCGCCCTGATGCGGTTGCCAAAGCGGTGCTCAATGTGGTTAAAGCGGCGCGGTTTCTTCAGGAAAGAAAAGCGCGGCGCCTGTTTTAGCGACAAGACTCTTGGGGTAAAACCCTCATCAAATTTGTTAACTTCTATATTAACAAAATTGATCGTTTCTTACGAAAATCACAGCTCTTTGAATTCAACGGTGTTCTAAGTCACGTATTTATTGGATTGTTAGCTATATTATTTATAGCAATCTCCGTGACACCCGAGGCGTTGGTTTTTGTTTGAAATCTTCCTTGGTCGGCGACGCCGCCGCTTCATCCGCGAGAATGCGGGCATGACCGCCGACACCTCAATCTACAGCCTGCCGAAAGTCGACTGCCACTGCCACATCCTCGACCCCACTCGTTTTGCCTATGGCGACGAGGTGCCCTACCGCCCGGCGGGGCAGGAAACCGGCTCGGCTGGCTATTTCGCGCAAGTGCTGGACGCCTACAACGCGCACCATGCCCTGCTGGTCGAACCCAACTCGGGGTATGGCGCCGACAACCGCTGCCTGCTGGATGCAATTGCCAATGGCCGTGGGCGCTTCAAAGGCATCGCTGTTGTGGCCAACGATGCACCACGGTCGGAGTTGGAAGATCTCAAAGCGCAGGGCATTGTCGGCATTGCATTCAACGTCTCGCTGTATGGCCGCACCCATTACGCCAACATCGGGCCACTGCTGGAGCGCCTGGCGGCGCTGCAGATGTTTGCCAATGTGCAAGTGCAAGACGACCAGCTCTGCGCCTTCGTGCCGATGTTGGAGAGTGCTGGTGTGCAGGTGTTGATCGACCATGGCGGCCGACCCGACGTGGCACGGGGCCTCAACGCACCCGGTTTTTCCGCGCTGCTGGAGATGGCGGCAAACTCGCGCACCTACGTAAAAATTTCCGGCTTCTCTAAATTCTCCAAAGAAGATTTTCCGTTTGCCGACACGCAGCCCTTCGTCGCCGCGCTGCTGCAGGCGTTTGGCCCGGATCACTGCCTGTGGGCTTCGGACTGGCCGTTCCTGCGTGCAGCGTCCCGGCAAGATTACGGCCCGTTGCTGCTACGGTTCGCGGCGAACGTTCCCGATGCCGCCAGCCGCGAAAAAATACTGTGGCAAACGCCGATGCGGCTCTTCAATTTTCAAACCACTGCAACACCGAGCCCCAATGATCACTGACAACCCTATGGGCGCTTTCTCCAGCAATTACGCACAAGCCCGCGAAAAATTTCTTGCCGCTGCCAAGACCGCCAATCTGCCCGTCAAGTCGTATCCGCACCCGCTTGCTGGGTCACAAGGCGAAGCCCTGGCGCTGGACGTTGCGCAAGACGGCCCGGCAGACGCGAAAAAATCGCCATCATCAGCATTGCTGTGCATGGCGTTGAAGGGTTTTGCGGCTCGGGCATCCAGGTGCAAGCGCTGCGCGACTATTTCTACGTGGATACCGACGAATGGAAGACGCAGATCTTGCGCCAGGGTCTTCAGACCCTCGCGCAGATGGTTGGCGGCCTGTCAGAGCCCGCTCAGTCTGCCTGAATGCCAAACTCTTTGATGACTTTGGCGTACCGGTTGTGGTCAATGGCGTTGATGCGGCCCAGCACAGCGCCGTCGCCGCCCACCGGTACCAGGTAAAGTTTGGTCATGCGCTCCAACACGTCGGGCATCTTGATGATCTCGTTCATGTGGCGGTTGAGTGTGGCCGCAACATCCGCAGGCAGGCCTTTGGGGCCCATCAGGCCTTGCCAAGCGCCGACATCGGCGTCTTTGTAGCCGAGCTCCGACAAAGTCGGCACGTTGGGCGCCAGCGAAGAACGCTGCGCGTCTGCCACCGCCAGCACCGTCATCTTGCCAGCCTGAATGTGCTGCGCCACCGGGCCCAGCGTGGTGTACATAAAGTTGATGTGGCCACCGAGCATGTCGATCACCGCCGGGCCCGTGCCACGGTAAGGCACCTGGTTGATCTTGACGCCGGCTGACTTGTTGAACATTTCGCCCAACACATGCATGGGTGAGCCGCTGCCGGGGCTGCCGTAAGTTTTGAGCTTGTCGCTCTTGGCGGCGGCGACCAGGTCTTTCACGCTGGCAAAACCCGCCGAGGTGTTGGCCACCAAAAACAAGGACTGGCTGCCCGCCTGGATGATCGGGGTGAAATCGTTCAGCACATCGTATTGCATCCCGGTGCCTGCCTTGAGCACCAGTGTGGCGATGGAGATGGTGTTAGGCGTGAACAACAAGGTATGGCCATCCGGCGTGGACTTGGCGACGAAGGAATTGCCGATGGTGCCGCTGGCGCCTGGTTTGTTCTCGACCACCACCGCCTGCCCCAGGCGGGGCGCCAATTTTTCCGCAAAGAGGCGCGCCAATGCGTCGGTGTCGCCACCGGGCGGGTAAGACACCACAATCGTGACCGGCTTGCTGGGGTACGCCTGCGCAAAGGCAGTGCCTGGATTGAACGCGAGTGTCGAGGCAGCCAACGCTGCGAATCCAATGGCTTTTTTCAGTGTCTGTTTCAATGTTTGGCGGCGTAAATGTTTCAAAACCGGCTCCTTGGAAAATTACGGGGAAGGTGCGGCTCAGTCTACGCAGAATCGGCCGTTGCCAACATAGCGTAAGCCACTATCTCGAGTTTCATCCCTGGAACGGCAAGGGCCGCCACCGCCGCGCTGGAGCGGTTCGGATACGGCGCGTTGAAGAACTCTCGGTAAACCGTGTCAACGGCGGGCAGGTCGGTTATGTCAATCAAGTGGATCAGCACTTGGCAAACGTCGTCCAGCGTGCCGCCTGCAGCCTCAACCGCCAATTGCAGGTTGCTAAAAGTCAGCCTGGCCTGCGCGTCGATTGCGCCGGTGTCGATCGAGCCGTCTTTTCGCACCGGGCCATGCGCCGTGAAAAGCATCGCTCCGCTGGCCTTGACGGCCCAGGAAAACGGCTGCTTCAAGGGCGGCAAGCCGGTGTTGATGATTTCTTTCATGGGGTGTGCTTCATCTGTGCAGTGTTTTCACCGCATTGCCCGAACCGAGCGTCGCCAACGCGCGTTTACGAATACATGTAGGCGCGCGACCAGGGCGTGGGGTTGAGCCTGGCGTTGACGCCTGCTTTGCAGCCCAGCACCTGGTACAACGACACCCAATTTTGCGTGAACGCATAGGCGCTGCCAGCAAGGTAAATGCGCCAAATGCGCCAGGTTTTTTCATTGACCATGGCGCGAAGGGGGTCTGACTGTGCCTCAAAATTCTGCGACCAATGCGACAGTGTGCGGGCGTAATGGCGGCGCAGACATTCCACATCCAGCGCCTCAATCCCGCCGACTTGCATCTCTTGAAGCGCCAGGCTGATGTGCGGCAACTCGCCATTCGGGAAGACGTATTTGTCGATGAACCTTCCGGCGCCCAAGGGCGTGCTGCCGCTGCCAGGGTCTGTGGAGGTGATGCCGTGGTTCAGCACCAGGCCGCCGTCTTTGAGCAGGCTGTTGATCTTGGTGAAATAGGCGCCCAAGTGTTTCAGGCCAACGTGCTCAAACATGCCGATGGAAGTGATTTTGTCGAATGGGCCGTCTCGCGAAGTGAGGTCGCGGTAGTCGAGCAGGCGAATGTCCACCCGCTCGCGCAAGCCAGCCTGGGCGACGCGCTCGCGGGCCAGCCGGTATTGGTTGTCTGACAGCGTGACGCCAACGACCCGCGCGCCATGCTTCTGCGCCGCCCGAATCGCCAACGCGCCCCAGCCGCAGCCGATATCGAGCAGCAACTCGTCTTTCTTGAGCATGAGTTTGCTCAGCACGTGGTCTAACTTGGCCAATTGGGCATCATGCAGCGACTCTGTGCCGCTTTGGTAATAGGCGCAGGAATACACCATGTGCGGGTCGAGCCAGGCTTGGTAAAAGGCGTTGCTGACGTCGTAATGGTGCGAGACCGATGATTTGTCCAGCGCCTTGTTGTGCCGCACGGTCGTGAACAGGCGCGCGAACTTCGCTGAACCGGATTCACTGCTGGCGGCCAGTTGCATCGCGACGTCAACAACGTCATCGACACTTCCACCCACATCGAAGTGACCGGCGACATATCCCTCTGCCAGGTTGTCGATGCTCGGCTGCAGCAAATACCCCAGCGCCTTGGCATCTTTAAGCTGTAACGTGACTCGCGCGCCTGGGCCCAGCTCAATACTTTTGCCGTTCCACAACAACACCCGCAGCGGAATTTTGGCGCGCGCTGGCAGTGCCCTCAAGAATCGCCACAAAGCACCTTCTGGCGCACCGTCTGAAGTGCCGTCTGGCAACGCGCCATTTTGTTCATTCCCCAGGTAGGCGGATCCTGGCTGAATCTGGGCTTGTGGGGTCATAAGGCGAATGCTAATTAAAAAACCCCAGCAAATCAATCCCTGCCGCCACGCAAACACAGCCCAGTTGACCCAGATCAAAACCGGGCGCAAACTGTTGACGCGCCATGGCCCCGAATCCTTCGGGGCCGGGCAAATGACACGAACGGGAGCGCACCATGTTCAAAAATATCTGCATTGCCACTGACGGCTCCCCAGCCTCCGAACATGCGGCAGCGCTGGCAGTAAGCCTGGCGCGCGCACACGGGAGCCGCGTCACCTCGGTTTACGTGATTGACCCCTACCCGTTCTTAATGGTTGGCGACAGCAACCCGATGGGTTTTCAGTCGTACATGGCCGCCGCCCAGGCTCTGGCCGACAATGCCAATGCCAAAGTGAGCACTTTGGGCCAGGAGGGTGGCGATCCTGTCGATGTGCAAACCCGTGTTATCGAAGACGCTGGCGCCGCCGCAGGCATCTTGCATGCCGCCAAGGACGAGGGTTGCGACTTGATCGTGCTGGGCTCCCATGGCCGATCTGGCATTCGGCGCCTGATGTTGGGAAGCGTCTCTGGCCGGGTGGTTGCTGAATCGACCGTTCCGGTGCTGGTGACGCGCTGAACGTTGAGGCTGGCTTCATGCCACCGCTGCCGTTGAAAACAAGGTGTCAATTTGTTGCGGGGTGTAGTCAAGGCCAGCCAACAATTCGCGCGTGTGTTCGCCTTTGCGCGGCGGCTGCAACCGCACCCCCAGGCGTTGCCCGGCCATGGTGAAGGGGAACAGCGTGGTTTTCGCCGTTTGCCCGGCCTTGGGGCCGTCGGTGAGCGTTACATCGGCCAAACCGCCGGTGGCGATCAGGTGCTCGTCGTCATACAACTCTTCGGGTTTGCGGATGGGCGCAAAAGGCAAGGCGTTTTTTTCAAAAATCGCCGTGAGTTCTGCCGCTGTGAATTTGGCCAGTCGCTCCCGCAACACCGGCAACAATTCAGAGCGCAAGGCCACCCGCAGGTTGTTGGTGGCGTAACGCGGGTCGGCTTTCAAATCGGCAAAACCCAGCACGCCGCAAAACACATCCCACTGCGCGTCGCTCACAGCCGCGAGAAAAATCTGCTCGCCGTCTTTCACGGTGAAGACGTCGTACACCGCCCAGGCCGAGATGCGGTCAGGCATGGGCGCGGCAGCTTGGCCGGTGATGGCGAATTGCAGCATGTGTTGCCCCATCAAAAACACGTTGTTCTCGAATAGGGCGCTTTGCACCTCCTGGCCTTTGCCGGTGATGCCACGTTGGATCAAGGCCCCCAGCGCACCTATTGCCCCAAACATGCCACCCATGATGTCGTTCACGCTGGAACCGGCGCGCAGCGGGTCGCCGGGGCGGCCTGTCATGTAGGCCAGGCCGCCCATCATTTGCACCACTTCATCCAGCGCCACGCGGTGCTCGTAGGGGCCAGGCAAAAACCCTTTGTGGCTGATGTAAATTATTTTCGGGTTGACTTTGGCAAGCGCAGCGTAGTCCAGCCCATATTTGCCCATGGTGCCGGGTTTGAAGTTTTCCAAAACCACATCGGCGCTGGCGCAGAGTTTGCGCGCGGCTTCCGCCCCGCTGTCGCTGCGCAAGTCGATGGCTATGCTTTTCTTGTTGCGGTTGAACATCGGGAAAAAGCCCGCGCCCGAGCCGAGCAAATGCCGGGTACGGTCGCCCTCAATCGGCTCGACCTTAACCACTTCCGCCCCCATGTCGGCCAGCACCATGCCGCAGGTGGGGCCCATCACCATGTGGGTGAATTCGACGACCTTGAGGCCGGTAAGAGGGAAGCTTTGGGGTGCATTCTTCATGCCTCAATTTTAGTTGAGGCGAACGCAAACGAAGCCAGTTACTCCAGCACCACCCTCGGAAAATAAAACGACACCACCCAATTGGGCACATCCACAATCGAGCTGATGCGCAAGTCTGCGCAAACGCTGCACAACATGTAAGCGTCTATCGGCGAATAACCAAAGCGCTTGCACAGAAGCTCCACCATCTCGGCCACCGCCATGCGGGCGCCGGCCATCAAGTCGGGGCCGATGCCGGTGGTGACTTCATACCCCTTGCTGTCGAAATGGTTGCTCACCGGGCCGGGCGTGGTGTAACGCGGCCCTTTGAGTTTGGCGCCTTTGATCAAGTCGAACTTCAGCGCCACGTCAATTGGGCTTTCAATGGCGGTGCCGCACACTTCGCCGTCGCCCTGCACGGCGTGGGTGTCGCCCACGGAAAAAATGGCGCCCTTCACTTCCACTGGCAAATACAGCTCGACACCTTCGCCGATGTCGCGGATGTCCATGTTGCCGCCCACGTTGCGCGGCGGGATGATGCTGTGCAAACCCGGCGCGGCGGGGGCATTGCCAATGGTGCCGCACATGGGCCGCAAGGGCACGCGCCCGCCGGGGCCGTACATCACGCTGCTGTCGCTTGACGGGTTGTAGTTCCAATGGTGCAGATGCGCGTTGGGGAACTGGTCGGTGAGCAGGCCGAAACCGGGGATGTTGCCTGTCCAGCCCCAACCCGAGGGTTTGAAAGACAACACCGTCACCTTCAGCGCATCACCTGGTTCTGCCCCATCCACATAAACCGGCCCCGTGACCGGGTTCACGCGGGCCAAATCGAGCTTGGCCAAATCAGCGGCAGTTGACGCGCGATTCAGTTGACCGGAAGAGGCGTCCACCGTCTCAAACTGCACCGTGTCACCGGGCGCGATATTGATCTTTGGGGCGAAGGCGTTGTTCCAGCCGTGGTGGATATGCTCGCGGTGGATGGTGTGATTGTGGTGAACGTGGTTGTGGGCGTGGGCAGTCATGGCCAGTCTCCTTAAACGGCCACCGTCAAGGCGCCGTCGATCACCAGGTTGGTGCCTGAAATGCGGCTGGCCACCGGGCTCGAAATGAAGACCACACCGTTGGCCACTTCTTCGGGCGTGCCGAACTTGCCAGTCGGGTTGACTTTGAGTGTCGAGGCAAACAAATCCGGCACATTTTTCTCGATGTTCTGCCAAATGCCGCCGTCAAAATAGGTGTTGCCCGGCGATACGCAATTGACGCGAATGCCTTTGCCGACGAGTTGGCGGCTCAGGCCTTTGGCGTAATGAATCAGCGCGGCTTTCATCGCACCGTAAGAGCCGGCAGCGAAATCCACCTCAAAACCAGAAACGCTGGAGATCAGCACGATGGAGGCGCAGGAAGACTTTTCCAGATAGGGCAAAGCCGCCTCGACGGCATTGACGGTGTGCATCATGTCAGTGCGGAATGATTTTTCCCAGGTCTCGGCAGAATTACCTACCGCCAGCGCGCTGACATTGCAAACCAGCGCGTCAATGCCGCCAAGCTCCTTGCCGCTGGCAGCCACCCAGGCTGTCAATGCAGGGCCGTCGGCCACATCCAGCGCGCTGCCAAAGGCCTTGACGCCTTTGGCCTTCAATGCGGCCACCGTCCCAGCCACTTCTGAGACGTTGCGGGCGCAGATCGACACATCGGCCCCTTCGCTGGCAAAACCCTGGGCGATCGCACGCCCGATGCCTTTGCTGCCGCCCGTGATGACCGCGCGTTTACCTTTGAGTCCGAGATCCATGGGAGTCCTCCTGTGAGTGGTTGGTTGGTTGGGTGTTTGTACATGCTCGCTGAATTTGCCAGCAAGATGGCGCAAACCAATATATCCGCCACCCAAACGCTTGGCAAGTGGTGGGTTGACAGTGGTGGGTTGCCAGGGACTGCGCGCTGGCCTCGCTCACACCCGGAACTTCGCCGCAGGGTGCGTCGCAGGCAGACGATCCCGGCCAAACAGTTTGCCGCGCAAACTTCCTTCTGCATAAGCAGTTTTGTAAGCGCCCCGCTCCTGCAACTGGGGCACAACCAGCGCGATGAAATCGTCGAAACATTCGGGCACCACCGTGCGGGCCAGGTTGTAACCATCGACATCAGCTTCGATGCTCCAGGCGATCATCTTCTCGGCGATGGTGTCTGCCCCGCCAACCCACGGCGCCTGGCGGCTGCCCAGAACCATTTGTTCCAACAATTTGCGCCGCGTCCATTGCGGACCCTGGCTGCGTGTCATGGCTTCAATGTTGGAGACGATGGCTTGGCTTTTTCCAGTCTCTATCGGCTCGTCGATGTCAAACTTTGAAAAGTCAATGCCCATCGAGGCGGCCGCATGCACCAGCGCCGCTTCCGAGCTGGCGTAGCGCTGGTAGTCGGCGAATTTCTCTTGCGCCTCAGCGTCTGTGCGCCCGGTGACGATGGTGGCGCCCAGAAACACCTTGATGTCAGTGGCCGCGCGGCCCAAACCCATTGCTTGCGAACGGATGTTTTGCACAATCTGTTTCACACCGGCCTGGTTTTGGCCATTGAGGAAAACACATTCCGCATGGGTGGCCGCGAAGCGCGAGCCGCGCGCGGAGGAGCCCGCCTGGTAGAGCACCGGTGTGCGCTGCAGCGAGGGCTCGCTCAAGTGCATAGCGTTCAACGTGTATTGCGCGCCGTTGTGCTGCACACGATGCACCTTGCTGGCGTCTGCATACACACCTTGGTTGCGGTCGGCCAGCACCGCGCCCTCTTCCCAGCTTCCCTCCCAAAGTTTGCAGACCAGGGCCATGTATTCATCGGCCAAGCCATACCGGTCATCGTGCGCCATCTGGCCGGCCAGGCCGTTGGCGCGGGCGGCGCTGTCGAGGTAACCTGTGACGATGTTCCAGCCGATGCGCCCACGCGTCAGGTGATCCAGCGTGGACATGCGCCGCGCAAAGAGGAACGGCGGCTCGTAGGTGAGATTGGCGGTGACGCCAAAACCGAGGTGCTGCGTGGCGGCGGCCATGGCGGGGATCAGCAGCATCGGGTCGTTCACCGGCACCTGCACGGCGCCTCGCACCGCCGCATCGGGGCTGGCGCCCAACACGTCGTACACGCCCACCACGTCAGCGAAAAAGATGCCGTCAAACAGGCCGGCTTCGAGGCGGCGGGCATAGTCTGTCCAGTAATGGATATCCAGGTAACGGGTGGACTGGTCGCGTGGGTGTGTCCACAAACCCTGTTGAATGTGGCCGACACAATTCATGTCAAAGGCGTTGACGTGAATCAGTTTTGGCATGGCCTTGATCGTGTTGATCGTTTTGATCGTTTTCAGGCGAACCGGATCTACTGGTCGCGATTCTTGCTGCGGTTTTTCAGCAAGGCGTCGGCATAGTCTTGCCAACGCGCGTTTTTGGCCACACCGGCAAACACACCCGCAGCCGCCTGGTCAGCCACCCACTGCTGTTTGGCAGCGGTGCCTGAAGTCATCAGTGGCTCAAAACCCGCTTCTTTGACGGTGAGCGCCGCTTCGCGCATTTCCTCGGCGCGGCGTTTGCCGTGTTGCACGACGCGGCTGAAAAAATAAGCGCCTTGTTTCTCCCAATCAATGCTGGGGAAAGTTTCGGCGAGCGTGGGCAACACGTAATCTTCCACGCCATAGTGGCGCGCGGTGGCGTAACTCTCGATCACCAGCGCCTCCAGGCCTTTGATCATCACGCTGCGACTCATCTTGATGGCACTGGCGATGCCGAGCTTGTCAGACACGGCTTTGGCATCCATGTCCCAGGCGGTGAAACGCGCGGCCAGAGTCGCCGCTTGCGCGCCGCCAAGCAACATCGGCACTTTGATGCCGTAGGGCGGAATCGACGTCATCACACCGGCTTCAACATAGTGGCCGCCAGCCGCTTCAATCACCTTAGCGGCTCGTTGCTTGGTGCCGGGCGAAGCGGAATTCAAATCGAGAAACAGGGCCCCCGGCCTGAGGTGCGCTGCCGCTTCAGTCGCTACAGCCAGCGTGTTGGAGGCGGTCACCGCAGAGATCAAAAAGTCTGCCTTGGCGCACAAGTCCGCCATGGAGTTTGCTATAAAAACGGAAGCTGCTTGCGCATGTTTTTCGTGACTTGAGAGTCTGGTTGGCTCTAAGAACTTGAGATCCCAGGTGTGGACCGATGCCACGCCCGGTTTGGTTTTCAAGCCGCTGGCGAATATCTGGCCGACTTCGCCATATCCAATCACGCCAATGTGCTGATGCATGGCTGCAACTTTCGTTTATTGCTTGGCGATG
>JANOYE010000126.1:0-2024 GCA_031428695.1 Rhodoferax sp.
ATTTTCGCATCAAAATGTGAAAAAGCAAACTCCTGTCAAGAAAACCGTGCTCTCGCCACTTGATAATTAACATGGGTATTAATTATTAACCGGTAAACTGTCAGTTTTCAAGTTTTTCGAAGAAAATCAAGACTTAAGTCACGTAAATAATACATTGTTTGCTAGTTTTTTAGTAGCAAACGAAATCGCTGGAGTCGCCGGAAGCGCAGCGCACTGAGGCGGCTGGTTACGCCACTTCAAGCTGGTTGGCGAATTGCAGCTGCTTTTGAATGTTGTCCAGCAACACCCGGCAGTCCGCCTTCAGGTTGTCAAACAACCCATCGCGGTGGATGAAAAATGGCGCCCTCACGCCCCGGTGTTCCACCTGCGCGCCCACCTGTGTGAAAACGATGCCGAAGCGGCGCAGCTGGCGGGCCAGGCGCGGCTCCATCATTGCAAAAACGCCATCGAGCCCCTGGTTCAGGCCCATGGCGGTGATGGCGACATACAGACCCAAAGCAACCGACGGGAAAAGGCGTCTGTCGCTGTCAGCCGCGCTGTCCAGCACATCGGCGGAATCGTCGTCCAGGGCGGCCTCAGAGCGGCGACGCCGAAAGTTTGCCGTGATGGCCAGGCGCGAGATCTCACCGTAGCGCGCCCGGGGCGTCTGGCCTGCCGCGTCAAAGTCCCACTCCAACGATTGACTGCAGCTGCTCTCAAAAGGCAATTGCTCGTCCAGGTCGTCGCCCTCGGGCAGGACTAGCCGCACACACCCGGCGTAGGTCTGGCTGGCCTTGTGAAACAACAAGCAGTGGATGGATCGCGCGTCAAACGCGTCATGCTCAAGCAAGCTGGCGCGCCGGGGTTCGTAGCCGAGTTCGACGCAATAGACCTGGTGGCGAAGTTGGTAGACCCTTTCGCGCAATTCAGCCGTGTTGGCGGGGATTACGCTGAAGGTGTCGGCGAAGCGGGATGCAAGGGAGGTTTCAATCAAAACTTTGGATAAATAGGGGAAGCCAACGAAGGTGTTGAGGCAGTATGCATCTGGCCCGTGGCGCGGATGCTTCAAAACATATGGGCGCTGGGCACACCAAGTCAAGGTCAGATCTGACATAAAACCGGCCCGATGTCTGACAGATTGTTTACCCAAATGGGGCCTGCCATTGGTAAATTGGCCCGCAAACCCCGCGGCGTGGCGCTGCAGAGGCGTCCGAAATTAACGCCTTGGCCACGGGAAGGCGACTTTCATCGCGTTACAGCTCTTACGAAATGACAATCAAGAGAGGCAAGGCTTGCTGGCGCAAATCCAAAAAAAAGCCCGCAGACCTAACTGCGGGCTTTTTGGCGGGGCGCTTCAGCTGCTTTTCAACCCGCTGAAGGCAGCACCAGGAGATCAGTGAAACTGCTCTTCTTCGGTTGAGCCGGTCAATGCCGTCACGCTGGATTTGCCGCCCTGGATCGCGGTGGTGACTTCGTCGAAATAACCGGTGCCCACTTCCTGCTGGTGGCTCACAAAGGTGTAGCCGCGGTCTCGGGCGGCGAACTCGGGCTCTTGCACCTTTTCAACATACGCTGTCATGCCGCGCTTGACGTAGTCTTGCGAGAGGTCGTACATGTTGTACCACATGGAGTGGATGCCGGCCAGGGTGATGAACTGGTACTTGTAGCCCATCGCGCCCAACTCGCGCTGGAACTTGGCGATGGTCGCGTCGTCAAGGTTTTTCTTCCAGTTGAACGACGGCGAGCAGTTGTAGGCCAGCATCTTGCCGGGGTGGACTTTGTGCACGGCGTCGGCAAACTTCTTCGCGAAGTCGAGGTCAGGCGTGCCGGTTTCGCACCACACCAGGTCGGCGTAATGCGCGTAGGCATTGGCGCGGGCGATGGCTTGGTCAATGCCTTTGCGAGTTTTATAAAACCCTTCTGCAGTGCGCTCACCGGTGAGGAATGGCTTGTCGATGTCGTCGTAGTCGGACGTCAGCAAGTCAGCCGCTTCCGCATCGGTACGCGCAATCACCAGCGTAGGCACGCCGCAGACGTCAGCCGCC
>JANOYE010000127.1:0-2149 GCA_031428695.1 Rhodoferax sp.
CTTCCATCGCGCGCACCAGGCTTTGGTGTTTGACGCGCTTTTGCAAGGCGGCGACGCGCGTTGGGGCGTGTGTGGCGTTGCGATGCGCAGCCCCGTGCTCAAGGCTTCTCTGGATGCACAAGACGGCCTGTACGCCGTGCAAACCGCCAGCAGCGCGGGCGCCACGTGGCAGATCAGCGGCGCGATCTGGCAAACCTGCCACGCACCTACCGAGCGCAGTAAAGTGGTCGAAGCATTGGCCGCGCCGCACACCCGCTGGGTGACGCTGACGGTGACCGAAAAAGGCTACACGCCCGAGCTGGCGGGCCTGCTGGTGGAAGGCTTGGCCGCCCGCCGCGCGCGTGGACTGAACGGGTCGAACGGCCTGACCATCGCCTCCTGCGACAACCTGACCCACAACGGCGACAAGCTCAAGGCCTTGTGCCTCGCCGCTGCCCAAGGCGACGAAGCGCTGTCCGCCTGGATCGGCACCCACTGCGCCTTTCCGAACAGCATGGTGGATCGCATCGTGCCCGCCGCCAGCGCCAAAACCCTGGCCAGCGCAGAGGCCGCCTTGGGCGCAACCGACGGCGCGGCGCTCGCCACTGAAAGTTTTTGGGAATGGGTGATCGAACGCAAGTTTTGCGATGCCGCCGATGCCGAAGTGTTGTCCCGCGCCGGCGTGACGGTGGTCGAAGACGTATCGCCCTTTGAAGAAGCCAAGCTGCGCCTGCTCAATGCCAGCCACACGGCCATGGCCTGCATTGGCGCCGTGGCGGGACTGGGCGTGATAAGCGACTGCATTGGCAATGCGCACATCCACACTTTCATTCGCGGTTTGATGACTGAAGAAGTCGGCCCCCAAATGCGACGCGCCGACTGGCCCGCCTACCGCGACGCTTTGCTCGCGCGTTTCGCCAACCCGGCGCTGCAACACAGCGTGCACCAGATCGCCACCGACAGCTCGCAGAAAATCCCGCAACGTCTGCCGCCATCCGCGCTGGGTGCGATGGCAAAGGGGCTGCCATACCAGCGCCTGGCATTCGCTGCGGCCGCCTGGATGCGTTACCTGCAAGGTGTGAATGAACAGGGCACGGCTTATGCGCTGAATGACCCGATGGCTGCGCGACTGCAGGCGCTTGCTTTGTCAAATATTGATGATGCCGCCGCAACAGCCAACGCGATTGGCACCTTGACCGAAGTGTGGGGCTCTGAGTTGCCGCGCCACCCGGTGTGGCTGAAAGCGGTGACGCGTTGGCTTGGGCTGATCCAGCAACAGGGCATTTTGGCGGCGCTGGGGCAGGTCAATGACGAAGCCGATATCCCGGGAAATCAAGCGCGGCGCTGAACTTCCGCGCACCAGCAAGTCATCCAAAACAGGCGTGCCAAATTTTCACAAGCTACCATGAAAATCACTTCCGCCCGCGTCATCGTCTGCTCGCCAGGGCGAAACTTTGTCACGCTGAAAATTGAAACTGACGAAGGCTTGAGCGGCATTGGCGACGCCACGCTGAACGGGCGTGAACTGGCGGTTGCCAGTTACCTCACCGACCATGTCATTCCCTGCTTGATCGGGCGCGACGCCCATCAGATCGAAGACATCTGGCAGTACCTCTACAAAGGCGCTTACTGGCGGCGCGGCCCGGTGACGATGGCGGCCATCGCTGCGGTAGACACAGCCCTGTGGGACATCAAGGCCAAAGCCGCCAACCTGCCGCTGTACCAGTTGCTCGGCGGCAGGAGCCGCACCCGCGTGATGGTCTACGCGCACGCCAATGGCAAAGACATCGGCCACACAGTCGAGGAAGTGCTGCGCCACAAGGAGCTGGGGTACACCGCGATTCGGGCGCAGTCTGGCGTGCCGGGGCTGGAGAAGGTCTACGGCGTTTCCTCAGGAAATGCACTGTACGAACCCGCCGACGCCGATTTGCCCAGTGAACACGATTGGTCTACCGAAAAATACCTGCTCCACACGCCCAAGTTGTTTGCGGCAGTCCGGGATGCCGTGGGGCCGGAAACGCACCTGCTACATGACGTTCACCACCGGCTCACGCCCATTGAATCGGCGCGGCTGGGCAAGTCACTCGAACCATTTCACTTGTTTTGGATGGAAGACCCGACGCCGGCCGAGAACCAAGACGCCTTCAAGCTGATCCGCCAGCACACCACC
>JANOYE010000128.1:0-6423 GCA_031428695.1 Rhodoferax sp.
GCCGCAGTCAAGCCGATGTTGGGCAAGGGAACTGGATTTCGGCATTGGCGCTGTTTGTGTATGCCATTGCCTTCTCCTTCGCCTACGTGCAGTTGAGCGCGGCCACGGGCGCGTTGTTGCTGTTTGGCGCGGTGCAAGCGACCATGATCGGGCGCGGTCTTTGGGTCGGCGACAAGCTGGGTGCCTTGCAGTGGGCCGGGTTCTTGTTGGCGGTGGCCGGCTTGGCCGGGCTTTTGTTGCCGGGGCTGTCAGCGCCTCCAATGACAAGCGCCGCGTGGATGATCAGCGCGGGCGTGGCCTGGGGTGTTTACTCCTTGCGCGGCAAAGGCGCGGGTGACCCGACACACGTGACCGCAGGCAACTTCATCCGCGCCGCGCCGATGGCGGTGTTATTGAGCTTGGTGATTTTTGCAGGTTCTCGCCTGGGTGGACGAATCGGCGAACCAGCGCTGGACACCAACGGACTGCTGTACGCGGTGGCTTCCGGTGCGATCACCTCAGGCATTGGTTACGCGATTTGGTACACCGCCCTGCCCGCGCTCAAGGCCACCCAGGCGGCCACCGTGCAGCTCAGTGTGCCGGTGATTGCGGCGTTCGGCGGCATTGTTTGGCTTGGCGAATCCTTGAGTTGGCGCCTGGTGCTGGCCTCAGCCGCAATTCTGGGTGGCATTGCGCTGGTGATTTTGGAGAAACGCAAGGTCTGAAATGGCACAGCGCCGTCTCGCGGCATTGGACGCAGGTGGGAGGCGCAGCCCACACTTGGAGTTCAGGCCTGAAAAGTGGTTGAATTCAGCCAGCTTTGGAATTTGTGATTCAATTTGGGAGCGATGCATTCAACCAGTTCGCGACCTCGTTTGCGAACCGACCTTCAGGAGTTTTCATGGGCAGTTCAGAGCAAAAGATGTTTTTTGCCGGCCGGCAACAAGACGGTTCGGCTTACGGGCGGGCGTCCCACTCGCCCGATGAAGACTTGGTGCGCGTGGGCCCGGGCACCTTGTGCGGCGAATACATGCGGCGCTACTGGCAGCCGTTCGCGCAGTCCAAAGACCTCACCACCACGCCGAAGAATCTGCGCATTCTGGGTGAAGACCTGATCATGTTCAGGGATGGGCAAGGGCGGCCAGGCGTGTTGACGCCGCGTTGCATCCACCGCGGCACGTCGTTGTATTACGGCAAGGTCGATGGCCACGGCATCCGCTGCTGTTACCACGGCTGGCAGTTTGACGTGCAAGGGCGTTGCCTGGACCAGCCCTGCGAGCCCAAAGACAGCCACTTCAAAGACAAAGTGCGCCAGCCCTGGTACCCAGTGGAAGAGATTTACGGCCTGGCCTTCATTTACATGGGGCCGCTGGACAAAAAACCGCTGCTGCCGAAGTGGGACGTGTTGGAAAACCACGGCCCGGATGAAATGGTGATGTCGCTCGGGCCTTCGGGCATCGGCGTGGGCGGCGACGAGTCGGTGGCGAGTGTGCCCTGGGGCTGGCTGCAAGATTACGAAAACACCATGGATCCGTTTCACGTGCCGATCTTGCACGCCAGTTTCACCGAAGTGCATTTCGACCCGCGCATGGCCATCTTGCCCGAGGTCAGCTACAACATGACCGACATCGGCATGAACTACAGCGCCTACCGCAAGCTGGACGATGGCCGCGAGATGGACCGCGTCTCGCCCTGCATGTTGCCCAACGTGCGCAGCGTGCCCGATGTGCGCCTGCAAGCGGGCCGCTCCAACCGCATCGGCTGGGTGGTGCCAATGGACGACGCCAACCATCTGCTCTTCCACGCCTTCCTCACGCCCGTGGCCAACCCCGGCTGGGTGCCTGGCCGCTTGCAAGACTGGAGCCAGATGAGCGAAGAAGAGCGCCAGCGCCGCCCTGGCGACTGGGAGGCGCAACTCGGCCAAGGCGCAGTCACCCTGCACAGCGAAGAGCATTTGGGCGCGAGTGACAAAGGCATCATTCAACTGCGCAAGCTGCTCAAGCAGCAAATGCGCATTGTTCAACAGGGCGGCGACCCAATGGGCCTGGTGTATGACCCGGCCAAGGTGGTGTTGACAGCGGGCAGCGGGAACTACTACCGCGAAACTGCGGGATGACTTCATTCACCATCATCGGTCTCGGAAAAATGGGCGGCAACATGGCCCGCCGCCTCGTGCGCGGAGGTGTTCGCCCGGCACTGTTTGACCAAGACGCGGCGCTCACCGCAGCGCTTTCCCAGGAGCTGAATTGTGTTGCCGCCCAATCGCCCACCGAAGCGGTGACGCAACTCACCGGCTCGCGCATCGTCTGGTTGATGTTGCCTTCGGGCGCCATCACCGAAGACATGATCGCCCAGGTGTCGCCACAACTCAAGGCGGGCGACGTGCTGGTTGATGGCGCGAACAGCCTGTACAAAGACGCCATCCGCCGCGCCGCCGCGCTCCAATCAAAAGGCGTGGCGTTTGTCGATGCCGGTGTGTCCGGCGGCGTGCATGGCCTGGCGAATGGTTATTGCCTGATGGTGGGCGGGCCCGATGACGCCATTGCCAAACTGCGGCCTTACCTTGAAATCTTGGCGCCCAAACCCGATGTCGGCTGGCTGCACGCCGGACCTACAGGCGCGGGCCACTATGTGAAGATGGTTCACAACGGCATCGAATACGGCATGATGCAGGCCCTCGCCGAAGGCTTCGCCATGCTGGAGGCGAAGAAGGAGTTTGACATTGACCTCGCTTCGGTGAGTGAGTTGTGGCGCCACGGGAGTGTCGTGCGCTCCTGGCTGCTGGATTTAACCGCTGGCGCGCTGAAAGAAGACGCCACCCTCAAAGGCATCAAACCGCACGTGGCCGACAGCGGCGAAGGCCGTTGGACAGCGCAAGAAGCGGTTGATTTGGGCATCCCCACCCCCGTGATGAGCCTGGCGCTGATGATGCGCTTCGCCTCTCAGGGGCAGGACGAGTTTGGCTCGAAATTGCTGGCCAAAATGCGCCAGGGATTTGGCGGCCATGCTGTGCTAAAGCAGGTTTGAACCTTGTATCTTCGGTTTTGAGTATTCTGTTTTCAATTATTGCAAAATGGTGTTTGGCTTGTCCATAAGAATTCAAGCCGTTTTGGCCTAAAAGTCTCGTGAAATGGACGTATTTTGCTATTTATTGTATAGCATTGAAATTTTTGAGTGTTTTGGATCAGCGTCTGAAGCATGGGGGCAATGCGGCAATGCACAGTGCCACCATCGACGCCTCACCTCATTTTCACAATCCGGCTGACACTGGTGTAGTGCAGTCCAAAATGCGCGGCGAGTTGCGCCATCGTGTACCCGCCGCTTGCAAAAGCGCTCTGGATGGCGGCGTTGCGGTTGTTGGGGTGTTGCTGCTGGTAGGTTTGCAGCGCCAATGGCCGTGGCCTACGCTGGGCTTTGGGGATTTCCAGGCGGGACGGGCCCTCTTCTACCGTTTTGTTTGTGATTCTTTCTTGACGACTTGCCACACCCTGTGCCGGCGTCGGGCTTTGCCCTGCCAGGGCATTCATTTTGTCCATGAAAGTCTCGCCACCCAGGTAAATTTGCCCACGCAGCGCCTCCCACACTGAAGGCTGGCCCACACCAGCGCGCACGTGGTTGACATACGCCTTTTGGGCCAATTCGCGCTGCAGCGCGGATGGGTTTTCGCTTGGGGGCGGCAGGAAGTAGGCCAATAGTTTTTCGGTGGCCAGCCATTCGGGGCGGGGCAACCAGGCCGGCGCCAGCATCGCCTGGTGCGAGCTCCAGGGCCAGTCGGCGGCGTCGGCCACCATGCCTGCGCGTACCGGGTTGAGTACCACGTAACGCGCCAGCTCCATCAAGTAGTTGTCTTTGTCGACCACGATGGCTTTGAAGCGACCCTGAAACACGTGCCCCACGCGTGCGTGCGCTCGATTCGCCAGCTGGGTATAGACGCCGTTGAGCTGGCGCATGCCGGCTGACAGATTGGCATCTGGCGTCTCAACCAGCAGGTGGTAGTGGTTGCCCATCAGGCAGTAGGCATGCACCGTCCAGTTAAAACGCTTGCAGACGTGGGCCAATACGCCCAACCAGGTTTGACGATCACCGTCGTCGAGGTAAATGTCCTCCCGCCGGTCGCCTCGGGAGGTGACGTGGTAAAGAGCGTGTTCGAATTCCAGACGTAGGGGGCGCGCCATTGGAGGAGAGATGGAGTGTGGAGGGGGTATTATAATTCAAGACCTGACCCCAATGACTTCCTTTGCCATTTTTCGCCCCAATGACCCTAGGTTTTATTGTTGCTGACCCCTTGTGTTCACTTTCCGTCGGGAATGAAAAAATAGTACCCAATAAACGGTAGCAGAGTGGCAGAAAAATATATGAACCAATAACTCCGTCTGTATAAAAGACTAAAAAATGATCGTTCGTTTGAAAAATCGGGAATAGATATGCTTAGACTTAGGAAAAGAAGTCCGCCGAAAAAACTGACCAAGAGCAGAAGTGGAAACCAAACTAAAAAACGTAGCCAACGATTGACTGGTTTTTCCTTAATTGTAAAAACCCAATAAATTCCATAACAAATAAACAAATAAATCGAGAAAAAAATAAGTCCGGAAAGTAGAAAAACCTCGTCAGATCTAATCAAAAAGTAAACCAAAAAATGTATTAAAACACTAGCCAACGTCAGAAAGAATACTTTGACTGGAGTACCACGAAGAGTTTGCAAAAAATCAATCACGACGATTCCGAAAGCGGTTCATCAATTGCTGAGTAGTCCCATAATACTTAGAAAAATCAGGGACTGCACTATTGACACCATCTAAAACAACAATTGTCTGACTTCTAGTTAGGTTATTTAACTTCCACCCAGGGTTTTGCTGGACTACATTGCTTGCCGCTTTAGCGGCGTCAACGTCAAGCTTACGCGCCATCTCTTTAGTTTCAGGCGGTAAATTTCGAGTCCCCCAACAACCACTGATGACTGCGCAAACTCCAGCCTCCCTAGCATCTTCGATCATAAACAATCTGCCAGGTACTTTATTTAGTCCTGTCAATTTCGCCCATCGCGGAGGATCGCGCATATCGATTTCAAACGAGCTATCAAAATCTACTGAAAAATTCGTATCTTTAACAGCACCACCGCGATTTACATTTGCTTCTTGGCTTAGTAAGAAATTAAACAAATACCCATAAGCCGCAGTAACCGCCCCATTCTCAAACTTGCCACCTGCGATCACCGAGCCAACACCGCCAGCCACAGCCGAAGCGATCCCCTTAGCCAAATCTCCAGAAATCACAGTGCTGCTGCCAATCGCATTGGTCGTGAACTTGCCAAACACCGCGCTGGCTGCCCCTTGTCCGCAATTCCCGCCAAATGCCGCTGCACTGACGCAACCGGCGCCGGCATGGGCGGCGTACCTTTTCAGCGAGTTCGCCCCCGCTTCGCCCGGTCCGCCTGCCAGACCCGCCCAGCCAAACACGGCCCCGGTAAACGCTCCTTGCGCAGCCGCTTCTAGGCTGCCGTTGCTGGCAACAAACCCGCCTGCCGCCCCGCCTGCGGCGCCAGCCGCCACTGAACCCATGCCAAGCCCACCCGAGGCGGTTGAGCCACCCACCCATTGCCCGGTTTCAAAAGCAATCGCCACTGCTTGAATCGTGCGCGTAGTCTTGGTGTCCAGAATCCCCACTTGGTGGAACACTTCCGCAATCGCCGCCACGATCCATCCCCAGAAGTACCCACTGGGGTCCGTCAGCGTCAACGGGTTGTTGATCACATAGGCATACCGGTTGTAGCTCTGCAAGTTCTCAGGCGCCTGCACATACGGATCCGCACTCATAAACCGCCCAATCAACGGGTCATACACGCGCCCATTCATATGGATGATGCCAATCTCATCCAGATGCTCATGCAGGGTGAAGCCCCGGTCGGTCTTCTGGCCCACGATGGCGTCCAGCTTGTCGGGCATACCCGCCGTGCTGTTGATGAAGCGCCGCTTGCCCCAGGGGTCATAAGCCAGGCGTTCGGTGACCGCGCCGTTTTCATCGGTCACCACCGCAATGCTGCCCAGATGGTCGTGGTGGAAGTAACTTCTGCTGGTGGCGGGCAGGCCGTTCAGCGTGCCGGTGCGGCTGGTGAACAGGGCGAAGGTGACACCGCCCGCGCCCACATAGTGCTTGTGCTCGGTGGTGCCGTTGGCGCGCACCTCCTTCTCATAAGCCAGGCCGAGGCTGTCCGGGCCGTTGAGGTACCAGGTGTTGCCGGCGAAGTAGCTGCTGGTGCCGTTGCCCGCGAGGGCTACATTCTGGCGGATGCGCTGGTGCTCGGGGCCGTAGACGAAGCTTAAAGTCCGGTCTGCCGTGCTGCTGGTGTTGGCAACTTCATCACCAACACCAGCAGCACGGCAGACCGGACTTTAAGCTTCGTCTACGGCCCCGAGCACCAGCGCATCCGCCAGAATGTAGCCCTCT
>JANOYE010000129.1:0-4352 GCA_031428695.1 Rhodoferax sp.
GGGTTGGAACCGGTGCACAGCAGCAGGCGGTCATACGGCTCCGCGGTGCCATCGTCGGCTTTCACGACGCGTTTGACGCGGTCAACTTCCACCACTTTTTTGCCCGCATGCAGGGTGATGTGGTTTTCCTTGTACCAGTCCCATGAGTTCAGCACGATCTCGTCCAGCGTTTGTTCGCCAGCCAGCACGGGAGACAACAAAATGCGGTTGTAGTTGGGGTGCGGCTCCGCGCCAAACACGCTGATGTCATACAGATCGGGCGCTACTTTGAGCAGTTCTTCGAGTGTGCGCACACCTGCCATGCCATTGCCCACCATCACCAATTTCAATTTTTTCATGCGGTCCTCAAAACATTGCCTACCTGAACTACTTCGCAAGCTGCGTGCCAGAAATAGGGGCGGTGGACGTTCAAATCTCTGTTGCGACGCACCAAAGTGGGGCTAATGCACTGCCAAATGCGTTTGCAGGCGTCAGCAGACGTGCACGGCAGGCACGGCAATTGCGTATGCTGGTGCATGGCATTTGAAATTGACATTGGTTATGCGTCGGCGTCGGGTCGCAAGGAGTTCAACGAAGACTTCTGCGCGGCGCAATTGCCCGAGAGCAACGAGCGCGAGATGGGCTGCATCCTGGCCATCGCCGACGGCGTGAGCACCGGCGGCATGGGCCGCGAAGCCGCGCAGACCACGGTCACCAGCCTGGTGCGCGACTACTTCGGCACGCCCGCCACCTGGGACACCACGGTGGCGCTGGACCGCATCATCAGCGCTCAAAACAGCTGGCTGTGCTCGATCAACAAGCGGCGCAGCCCGCTCCTGGGGCTGACGACGCTAACCGCCTTGGTGCTCAAAGGCCACTCGTACACGCTGGCGCACGTGGGCGACACCCGCGCCTACCTGCTGCGCGCGGGCGTGCTGACGCAGCTCACACACGACCACGTGGCGCCGCACCCCGATTTGCGGCACCAGTTGCTGCGCAGCATTGGCTTGGAAGACCACGTGGTGGCCGACTACAGCCAGGGCGAGCTGCAGGTGGGTGATGTTTTTTTGCTGTTGAGCGACGGCGTGCATGGCCATGTGCCGCTGGCGCAATTGCAGGCGCTCTCGGCCGAGGCGGGCGGCAGCGTCGGCGTGCAGGAAGCCAGCCAGCGCCTGCTTGACGCCGCCTTGATGGCAGGCGCCAGCGACAACCTGACGGCCATGGTGGCGCGCGTCGAATCGCTGGAAGAGGCGACCTTGCAAGACATCACCGCCAGCGCGCAGGGCTTGCCGATACCCTCGAAGCTGCGGGTGGGTGATGGGATTGACGGGCTGGTTGTCACGGCCCTGGTGGCCGACAGCGGTGTCAACGTGATCCACCAAGTCAGAGATCCGGCCTCGCAGACGCTGTATGCCCTCAAAACCCTGAACCCGGCGCGGGCGCATGACAAAGAAGAGCGCGCCATGCTGGCGCATGAGGCCTGGCTGGCCAAACACATGCAAGGCGGGCGGGCGGCACCGCACCTGGTGCATTTGCACGACCATTTGCCCGGCGGCAAACCGCGCAGCGCCTTCTACTTGCTGTACGACTGGCATGCGGGTGAAACCCTGCAGCAACGGCTGGACGCCGACAAAAAATCAAGCCCTGCTGAAATCGTCACCCTCCTGCAGCAGGCCCTCAAAGCGCTGGGCGCCATGCATCGGCAGGGCGTGGTCCACCGCGACGTGAAACCCGCCAACCTGCATTGGGGCGACGACGGTGTGTTGCGCCTGTTGGACTTGGGTGTGGCCTTGAGCGGCAAGGAGCCCGAAGCCATGCGCAGCTTGCACGCCGGCACGCCGAGTTATGTGAACCCCGAGCAATGGGGTTTTTCGCCCGCTGGCGGCACGGTGCAAGAAGAGTTGCCCAACGCGCAAAGCGATTTGTACGCGTTGGGCGTGACGCTGTACCAGCTGCTCACCGGCCGCCTGCCTTACGGTGAGGTCTTGCCCTACCAGGCCGGGCGTTATTTCCGCGACCCGGTGCCGCCGAGCCGCGTCAACCCGCAGGTGCCGATTTGGCTCGACCACATTGCGCTCAAAGCGGTGGCGCGTGACCAGCGGCAGCGCTTTGAAACCGCCGAAGAGTTCCTGCTGGCACTGGAGCGCGGTGCCAGCCGCCCGATCGCCGCCGTGTCGCCCTCGGCGTTGCTGCAACGCGACCCGGCGGCCAAATGGAAGTTGGGGTTGGGCATCTCGGCGCTGTTCAACGCCTTGTTGGTCTATTGGTTGCTGTTCTTGCCCAAGTAGTGCGTGCATGCGGGGACTGGGCAATGAGGGGTAGTGCCGGGTTGCGCAGGGCGGCAAATGCGTCAGGATCTTGTGAAACCAATACCCAGGAGACAGCCCCATGCATGACCTCGTCATCCGAAATGGCCGCATTGTTGACGGCACCGGCGCACCGCCGTTCAACGGCGACCTGGTAGTCGACGCCGGTCGAATCACGCAGGCGGGTGGCAAGGCCGGTGCGGGCCGGCGCGAGATCGACGCGGCGGGCGCCATCGTCACCCCCGGCTTTGTCGATATCCACACGCACTTTGACGGCCAGCTCACTTGGGACCCTTACCTCACGCCGTCTAACGGCCACGGTGCGACCACCATCGTGGCGGGCAACTGTGGCGTGGGTTTTGCGCCCGCCAAACCCGACAAACACGCCTGGTTGATCGACCTGATGGAGGGCGTCGAAGACATCCCTGGCTCAGCGCTCTCGAAGGGCATCCAGTGGGAGTGGGAGAGTTTCCCCGAGTACTTGGACGCCATCGCCCGCAAAAAATACGCCATGGACATTGGCGCCCAAGTGCCACACGGCCCCTTGCGCGCCTACGTGATGGGCGACCGTGGCACCGCCAACGAAGAGGCCACGCCTGACGACACTGCGCAGATGGCGGCGCTTGTCACCGAGGGCCTACGTGCTGGCGCACTGGGTTTCTCCACCTCACGCGTGTTGATCAACAAATCAAAATCCGGCGACTTGGTGCCCGGCACGTTCGCCAGCCGCGCCGAGCTGTTTGGCATTGGCCATGCCATCAAAAAAGCCGGGCACGGGCTGTTCCAGATGACCGGCATCCACGACAAAGTGGAGAGTGAATACGCCTGGATCGCAGACCTGGCTCGCGAGGCCGGCATCACCGTGCAATTCAACTTCCAGCAGGGCGACGCGGCGCCCCACCAGTGGCGCGACATTTTGACGATGATGGAGAGCGCCCACGCTGAAGGCTTGAAGATTTACGGCGGCATGGCCGGGCACCGAGGCCAGCGCGCTCTTGTACTTTCCCATCTTCAACTATTCCAACAGCAACCTCGACCACCTCATCACACAAATGAAATCGCCCGCCACGGTGTTGAGCCTGGGCGACGGCGGCGCGCATTGCGGCTTCATCTGCGACACCTCGCTGCCCACCTACATGCTCACCCATTGGGCGCGTGACCGCACACGGGGCCAAAAGTTGCCACTCGAATTCATCGTCAACGCGCAAACGCAGCGCACAGCGCAGTTCTACGGCATGTTTGATCGCGGCGTGTTGCAGCCTGGTTACAAGGCGGATGTCAACATCATCGACTTCGAACGCCTCCACCTCGAAGCGCCGTATTTCACGCACGACCTGCCCGCCAACGGAAAACGCCTGATGCAAAAGGCGTCAGGCTACCTCGCGACCATCGTCAACGGCGTGGCGGTGAAACTCAGAGGCGAGTCATCCGGGGACTTGCCGGGGCGGCTGATCCGCGGGCCGCAACTACAGGGTGGGTAGAGTTGGACTTTGAATCATACCCAATTTGGGGTTAATTTGACTTAAAATCCAGTCTGAGACAGAGTATGCGAATTAAAATGACCGATGAGTCACGTGATATATGGAGTTGTAGCTATAATTAGTATAGCAAATAAAAATGATTGGCGGGTTTTAAGGTTTTTGATTTTCGGCCAAAGGCGAAAAATCAGCTTTTACTTGAACAACAATCGCGCCCCGGCGCGCCCATTTGGGAAATGGCCGGGTGCCATGTGGCGCAAGCCATCATGGAAGCCGGCCATTTCCCAAATGGGTTCCGGCCAGAGCGCATATCCCAATCGTCTAGACTTGAAATGATCAGCGCGGCCACGATGGCACCGTTCCGGCCAGAGCGCATATCCCAATCGTCTAGACTCATGCTGGACTATTTGGAAAATCCGCTGAAGTTCCGGCCAGAGCGCATATCCCAATCGTCTAGACTCACCTGACACGGCCCCACCGCGCTGCGAGTGTTCCGGCCAGAGCGCATATCCCAATCGTCTAGACTTCGAACCAAACTCGCGGAAAACGCCTGATAGTTCCGGCCAGAGCGCATATCCCAATCGTCTAG
>JANOYE010000130.1:0-13110 GCA_031428695.1 Rhodoferax sp.
TGGGCATCCCCATCGCCTATTCCCTGTTGCTCAGCGGTGCCGCGTTGATGTGGCACATGAACACCTTTGACGCGCAAATCCTCGCGCAAAACATCATGGAGGGCGCCAACAGCTTTCCGCTGCTGGCCGTGCCTTTTTTCATGCTGGCCGGTGAGGTGATGAACACCGGCGGGCTTTCCAAACGCATCGTCATTTTCGCCATGGCGCTGGTGGGCCATATCCGGGGCGGGCTGGGTTACGTCACCATCATTGCCGCCGTTTTGTTGTCGGCCCTGTCAGGCTCTGCGGTGGCGGATGCCGCCGCGTTGACGGCTCTGTTGTTGCCGATGATGGTCAAAGCGGGGCACGACAAAGCCAGGAGCGGCGGCCTGATCGCCGCTTGCGGCGTGATCGGCCCGATCATTCCGCCGTCAATTGGCTTCGTCATTTTTGGCGTGGCCGGTGGTGTGTCGATCTCCAAACTTTTCCTGGCCGGCATCTTCCCTGGCATCTTGTTGGCTGCGGGCCTCTGGGGCACCTGGTGGTGGCTCACGCGCAAAGAGCAGTTGGAGACGCCGCCCCGGCGCACTGCCGGCGAAGTGGTTGCTGCTTTCAGAAGTGCCGGTTGGGCGCTCTTGCTGCCCATCATCATTCTGGTCGGCCTGCGTATGGGTGTCTTCACGCCCACCGAAGCGGCTGTGGTCGCGGCGGTCTACGCGCTGTTTGTGGCCGGTGTGATCTACCGCGAGTTGAGCTGGGCGCAGCTTTACGGTGTGTTTCTGGCGGCGGCCAAAACCACCTCGGTCATCATGTTCTTGGTAGCTGCCGCGATGGTGTCGGCTTGGATGATTACCGTGGCACAACTGCCGCAACAGGTGGTGTCGCTGCTGGAGCCTTTGCTAGGCAATCCGACCCTGTTGCTGATGGCCATCATGGTGCTGGTGATGATCGTCGGCACCGCGATGGATATGACGCCCACCATTTTGATCCTCACGCCGGTGCTGATGCCCATCATCAAGGCGGCCGGTATTGACCCGGTTTATTTTGGCGTGTTGTTCATCATCAACAACTCCATCGGGCTGGTGACGCCGCCGGTGGGCACCGTGCTGAACGTGGTGGCCGGCGTCGGCCGTATGCGCATGGACGACGTGACACGCGGCGTCTTGCCCTTCATGGCGGTGCAGTTTGCCCTGATGTTTTTGATGGTGTTGTTCCCGTCCTTGATCATGGTGCCCGCCAAGTGGCTGTACGGTTAAAGCCGGTTGATTTTCCGACCCATGGCGTGTTTGGTACGCCGTGCCCTGGGTCACTACATTCGCGTACTGAGCTCTTTTTTTTGGAGACAAGCATGAAACGTTTGGTACTGAAATCAATCGCTGCCGCAGTGGCATTTGCCGCATTCGGCCTGGTATCCGCGCAAGAGCGCATCATTAAATTCGGCGTGGCCGGCCCGGATACCCACCCTGCCGCTGTCGGCATGAAGGCATTTGCCGAGGCCGTGGCGGCCAAGTCGGGCGGCAAGATGAAGGTAAACCTGTTTTTCAACAGCGCCTTGGGTGGCGACCAGCAAGTGGTCTCGGCCATCAAAGGCGGCACGGTTGAAATGTCGGTGATGAACTCCGGCATCCTGGCCTCTGAAGCCAAAGAGTTGGCGATTTTCGACTTCCCGTTTTTGTTCGCCAACGAGAAGGAGTCTGACGCGATTGTGGACGGCCCCATTGGCCGCAAAATGCACGCTCTCCTCGAAGCCAAAGGCATCGTCGGCCTGTCTTATTGGGAACTCGGCTACCGCCACATGACCAATAGCAAGCGCCCGCTGAACAAAGTGGAGGACATTGAAGGCCTGAAACTGCGCGTGATCCCCAACCCGATCAACGTGGCCTGGGTCAAAGCCCTGGGTGCCAACCCAACGCCTATGCCTTTCCCCGAGGTCTATGGCGGCCTCGAGCAAAAAGCCATTGACGGCCAAGAAAACCCGCTGGGCGTGATTGCTGCCAACAAGTTCTGGGAAGTGCAGAAACACATCGCCCTGACCAACCACCAGTACAACCCCCAGTCGGTGATTTTCAGCAAAAAGGTGTGGGACACCCTGACGCCCGCTGAGAAAAAAATCCTGGACGACTCGGCTGACGAAGCCGCCAAAGGCCAGCGCGACGCCAACCGCGCTGCTGCCGCAGCCAACCTGGAGTTGCTGAAGAAAAACGGCATGGCCGTCACCGTGTTCCCGCCGGCTGAAGTGGCCAAACTGCGCGAGAAGATGAAGCCGGTGATCGCCCAGTTCAGCGCCAATGTGGGTGAAGCTACTGTGAATGAAATGATGGCTGAACTCGCCAAGCTGCGTAAATAAGCCTACGCCTTTAGCGCCAACCACCCTTCGCTTGGCCACCACGGCCAGGCTTGTTGGGTGTGTGTTTCTGCCGTATGTCGCTATGGCGGTAGTGGCCGAAATCGCCCTTGGCGCGCAGGAACACACTGCAAACAACCGAAAGACACCAATGAAAATTCTCGTTCTGCACGGCATCAACCTCAACATGTTTGGCAAGCGCGACCCAGCGCAATACGGCACCATCACGCTGGCCGAGATCGACGCGCAGCTTGGCAGCTTGGCCAAAGAGTTGGGTGTCGAGTTGACCTGTTTCCAAAGCAACATCGAAGGTGTGATGGCCGAACGCATCCACCAGGCGCACGCTGATGGCGTTGCGGCGGTGTGTATCAACGCGGGCGCCTGGACGCACTACAGCATCGGCCTGCGTGATGCGTTGTCCATCCTCAGTTGCCCCATCGTCGAAGTCCACATGAGCAACATCCACGCCCGCGAACCGTTTCGCCACCACTCGGTGATCGCCGACATCGCGAAAGGCCAAATCGCCGGTTTTGGCGTGGACAGTTATCTGCTGGGCCTGCGCGCGGCGGTGTCTGCGGCAAAGGCGGGCAAATAGTGGCAAAAGCCGTGCACCCCGGCGTCATCAACGGGAATACCGAGCTGATCGCCCACATCGGCTTTCCCACACACAGCTTCAAAGCGCCGATGATCTACAACCCCTGGTTTGACAAAGCCGGGGTCAACGCGCGTGTGATGCCGATGGGCTGCAAAGCCGAGGGCTACCCGGCGCTGTTGAAGTCGGTATTCAAGCTGACCAATATTCGCGGCGCGTTGATAACCATGCCGCACAAGGTCACGACCATCGGCTTGTTGGATGAGGTGTTGCCGTCCGCTGCGATTGCCGGTGCTTGCAACGCAGTCAGGCTGAGTCCCGAAGGAAAATTGCAAGGCGCCATGTTCGACGGCGAAGGTTTCGTGCGTGGCGTGTTGCGCAAGGGCGTGGCACTCGAGGGCGCCCGTGCCTTGGTGGTCGGCTGCGGTGGCGTGGGCTCCGCAATAGCCGCCTCGTTGGCTGCAGCGGGTGTGGCCCGCATCGCTTTGTATGACGTGCATGCGGTGTCTGCAAAAGCTCTGGGCCAGAGACTTAACAAGCATTACCCGAATTTGCAGGTGCAAACGGGCTCAAACGACCCCGCCGGTTGCGACGTGGTGGTCAACGCCACGCCCCTGGGCATGAACGAGGGCGACCCCATGCCCGTGGACATGTCGCGCCTGGCGGCCAGCACCTTCGTCGGAGAAGTCGTGATGACCACCCAAATGACCGCCTTCCTCAGCGCAGCCCAAGCCCGTGGCTGCCGCTTCCAGGTCGGCGCCGACATGTTGTTTGAGCAGATTCCGGCGTATTTGGAGTTTTTTGGATTTCCGTCGACTACGCCGGAAGAGTTGCGGTCGTTGGCGACATTGCCGAATTGACTGCAGCTGGGTCGAGTTAGCGTTGGGTTGGCTGAGGCCGCGCGAACCCCGCAGCGCCGGAGTGTCGCTCTGAGCTCCAACTTCCACAGGCCATTGAGAGCGCGCCAAGCGCCACCGCCGTGACGCCAAAGGCGTCGCGGGTTAAGCACCATGAGGAGCGGCGGCGTGATGCCTCGCTGGCGGCACGGTGGAGGATCTTGGCGCGCGCTCATTGGCCGCCTATGCCTTCGGTCATTGAGCGCCAGCGGCGCTGCGGGAGTTCGGTCAGCCAGTTACGTTGAGTGCCAATCAAATGCTATAAAAGAAATAGCATATTATTCATATATCACGTGACTTAAAGCCCAAAAAACCTCAATTTTCTGGAACTGCGAGCAAAAATCGTTCAATTGTTAACTCCCATATAAACAACTAAGCGATTTGTTTTTTAAGCTGGCACAGCGGTGTTTACCTGAGGCTGCCGCTCCAGCCAAAGGCCAGCTTATTGCTTAACCGTCCTCTCGTCAGCCTAGCCGCCCGCGGCCCGTAAAATCCAACCCATGTTGTCTGCAAAAAATGAACTGCTTGGGGCTTTGGCCCAGGAGTTGGAGAAGTTGTCGCCCGGCGCGGGGGCGCGGGCTGTGTTTGAGTCGCCCAAACTAGCCTCCCACGGTGATTTGGCCACCACGGCAGCCATGCAGCTGGCCAAGCCGCTCAAAGCCAATCCGCGCCAGGTGGCGGAGAACCTGCGCCAAGCCTTGCTGGCGACACCGGCCTTCGGGCAGTGGGTGGCGTCAATTGACATCGCTGGACCAGGGTTCATCAACATCACACTTAAATCCGCTGCCAAACAGCAGGTGGTACACGATGTGTTGTCCGAGGCCACCCGCTTTGGCGGGCAAGCCACCAATGGCCAGCGAGTGTTGGTTGAATTTGTCTCGGCCAACCCAACCGGGCCGCTGCACGTGGGCCATGGCCGCCAAGCGGCCTTGGGCGACGCCATCTGCAACCTGTTTCAAACCCAGGGTTGGGATGTCTACCGGGAGTTTTATTACAACGACGCCGGTGTGCAGATCAACACGCTGGCCACCAGCACACAACTGCGCGCCAAAGGGTTCAAGCCGGGCGATGCCGAGTGGCCGAGCGGTGAAAAGGCCCAAGCCTACAACGGCGAATACATTGCCGATATTGCCGCTGACTTCCTGGCCAAGAAGACCGTGCGCTCTGATGACCGCGCCTTCACCGCCTCTGGCGACATCACGGACCTGAATGGCATGCGCGAATTTGCCGTGGCCTATTTGCGCCATGAGCAAGACTTGGACTTGAAGGCGTTTGCCGTCAAGTTTGACAACTATTACCTGGAATCGAGCCTTTACACCACCGGCCGTGTCGCCACCACCGTACAAAAGATCGCTGAGGCGGGAAAAACCTACGAAAAAGACGGCGCCTTGTGGCTCAAATCGACCGACTACGGCGACGACAAAGACCGCGTCATGAAAAAAGGCGATGGCAGCTTCACCTACTTCGTGCCCGACGTGGCCTACCACATCGCCAAATGGGAGCGCGGTTTCACCAAAGTGGTGAACATTCAGGGCACCGACCACCACGGCACCATCGCGCGAGTGCGCGCGGGGTTGCAGGCGGCGAACGTTGGCATTCCAGCGGGCTACCCCGACTATGTGTTGCACACCATGGTGCGCGTGGTGAAGGGCGGCGAAGAAGTCAAAATCTCCAAACGCGCGGGCAGTTACGTCACCCTGCGCGACCTGATCGAATGGACCAGCAAAGACGCCGTGCGCTTTTTCCTTTTAAGCCGCAAACCCGACACCGAATACACCTTCGACGTGGATTTGGCGGTGCAGAAGAACAACGACAACCCGGTCTATTACGTGCAATACGCCCACGCGCGGATTTGCTCGGTGCTGGCGGCCTGGGGTGGCGACGTGAACAGCCTCAAGCAAGTTGATTTGTCGCCCCTGCAAAGCCCCCAGGCCCTGGCGCTGATGTTGCTGCTGGCCAAGTACCCCAACATGCTGACCGACGCGGCGCAAGATTTTTCACCCCATGACGTGACTTTTTACCTGCGTGAGTTGAGCGGCCAGTACCACAGCTATTACGATGCAGAGCGCATTTTGGTGGACGACGAGCCCGTCAAACTGGCCCGCCTGGCCCTGGTGGCTGCGTGCGCCCAGGTGCTGCAAAATGGCCTGGCGGTGTTGGGCGTGAGCGCGCCCCGGAAAATGTAGGTGGCATATGTTGAGTAGGCGGATACTGTGAAAGCAGACATGAACAATCAGTTGGGCAGAACAATTCTGGGCTTTGTCATTGGCGTGGTGGTGGGCTTGGGCGCAGCCCTGGGCGTGGCCGTCTACGTCACCAAGGTGCCCGTGCCCTTTGTCAACAAGGGGCAAACGCGTTCGGCCGACCAGGATGCGGTGGAAGCGAAAAAGAACAAAGACTGGGATCCCAATGCGCCGCTTTACGGCAAGCCTGCCCCAAAACCCGCGGCACCAAGCGTGGCTGCGCCTGCGGCGCCGGGCAACGCGGAAACGGTCGTGCCGGCGACTGCACCAAAAACAGACGCCAAAGCCGAGAACAAACCGGCAGTCACAGCCGACCCTTTGGGAGATTTGGCACGGGCCAAGTCATCCGGCGGCGGGGTTGATCCGTTTACTTATTTTGTGCAGGCTGGCGCGTACCGAACGCCGGAAGATGCGGAAACCCAACGCGCGAAGTTGTCGCTCAGCGGCGTAGAAGCCAAAGTGACCGAGCGGGAGCAATCGGGGCGGCCGATTTACCGGGTTCGGATCGGGCCGTTTGACAACAAAGATGACGCAGACCGCATCAAGGAGCGCTTGGACGGCAATGGCATTGATACTGCTTTGGTTCGGGTGCAGCGTTGATTCCGCGCGGGCCGGCTGAATCGACTGATTTTGATTTTTAGGAGTTGTGATGATGAAACGACGTGAATTTGCCCTGGGCACGGGCGCTGTGTTGGGATTGTCAGGTTTAGCTGCTGGCTTAACTTCCGTCTTTGGCGCATCGCCAGCCTTTGCCCAAGCCAAACCCAGCGCTGGCAGCGACTATTTGGTGCTCGACAAACGCGCCGCGGTTGAAGCGGCCAATGGGAAGATTGAGGTGGTCGAGTTCTTCTGGTACAGCTGCCCGCATTGCAACGCCTTTGAGCCCACGCTTGAAGCCTGGATCAAGCGAGCGCCCAAAGATGTTTCCGTGCGCCGTGTGCCGGTCGGTTTCCGCGACGATTTTGTGCCGCAGCAGCGGCTCTTTTACACACTCGAAGCGATGGACTTGCTGGACAAACTTCACGCCAAGGTGTTTGCCGCCATCCATGTAGAAAAACAGCTGCTCAACAAAGGCGAGTTGATTGCCGAATGGGTGGCCAAACAAGGTGTCGACAAAGAAAAATTCACGGCGCAGTTCAATTCGTTTTCGGTGGCCACCAAGGCCACGCGGGCCACCCAACTGCAAAACACGTACAAGGTCGAAGGCGTGCCGGCCCTGGGTGTAGCCGGTCGGTTTTACACCGATGGCACGTTGGCCAAGAACATGGCACGCGCGCTGGACATCGTTGACCACCTGGCTGCGGAAGTACGCGCTGGCCGATGAGGGTGAAGCGTCTGCTGCTGGCAGATTGAGCCTGCCGGGCAGCGCGGCGCACGCTATCATTCCCCTTAGCAACTTGCCCGCTGAGGAATCGAATGACACAACAGAAATACCGCCTCGTCACACGCAGTGACTTTGATGGCCTGGCCTGCGCCGTGTTGCTCAACGAGCTTGAGATGATCAACGACATCCTGTTTGTCCACCCCAAGGACATGCAAGACGGCAAGATCGCCATTGGCCCCGGCGACATCACCACCAATTTGCCCTATGTGCCCGGCGCGCACCTGGTGTTTGACCACCACGCTTCCGAAAATTTGCGCAATGTGGGCAAAAACGCCAACCACGTGATCCATGAACACGCGCCTTCGGCGGCCCGTGTGGTGTACGAGAGTTATGGCGGCAGCACACGGTTTCCGTCAACTTTCGACGACATGATGTACGCCGTGGACAAAGGTGACTCCGCCGATTTCACGCTGGACGAAATCCTCGACCCCAAAGGCTGGGTGCTGCTCAACTACCTGATGGATTCGCGCACAGGCCTGGGCCGGTTCCGCGATTTTCGCGTCAGCAATTACCAGCTGATGATGGACTTGATCAACTATGTCGCCGACCACAACATCGACGACGTGTTGGCGCTGCCCGACGTCGAGGAGCGGGTTGACCTGTATTTCTACCACGCCGAACGTGCCAAAAAGCAAATTGAGCGTTGCACCGTGGTTCACGGCAACCTGGCGGTGCTGGATCTGCGCCAGGAAGAAACCGTCTACGCGACCAACCGGTTCATGATTTACGCACTGTTCCCGCAGGTCAACATCTCCATCCACGTGATGTGGGGCGTGCAAAAACAAAATACGGTGCTGGCCACCGGAAAATCCATCTTGGACCGCTCTTCCCGCACCAACATTGGCGAGCTGATGTTGTCCTACGGCGGCGGCGGGCATGAGGCGGCGGGCACCTGCCAGGTCGCCAACGACCAAGCCGATGGTGTCATCAAAGCGCTGATCGCCAGGATCAACAAAGACGGCTGACGAAACTCCGGGATGGGCACCGCTACAATGTTTTGATGCCTTCCAACGATTTTTCCAGCAAGATTCGTGCCTCACTAAATTTCGAGCTGAGTTTCGAGGTGTTTTCCAGGCGCCTTCGTCTGGCAATGCTTCTTCTGGCGGCGCTGGGCACGGGCCTTGCTTTCGGAGAAAAAGCCGACCGAAACAAACCGATGAACATTGAGGCGGACGCCCTCAAATACGACGATCTCAAACAGGTTTCGGTGTTCACAGGCCGGGTCATCCTGACCAAAGGCACGATCCAAATTCGCGGCGGCCAGCTCGATGTGCGGCAAGACCCCGAGGGTTACCAATTCGGTTTGGTGCTGGCCGAACCGGGCAAATTGGCATTTTTCCGGCAGAAACGTGACGGTGTAGACGAATTCATTGAAGGTGAAGGCGAAATCATCGAATACGACGGTAAAGCCGACACCGTGAAGTTTGTCAAACGCGCGCAGTTGCGGCGGTACCGCGGTGCCGTCTTGAACGACGAAATTTCAGGCGGCGTGATTGTGTACGACAGCACGGTGGATGTGTTCACCGTGGACGGCGGCACCACCCGTGCCGCGCCAGGCGCGCCTGCTGCCACTTCTGGGCGTGTGCGCGCCATGCTGACACCCAGGCCCGATATTGCAGCAGCGCCTGCACCTGGCGGCGCACCTGCGCCCGCACCCGTGCCCGCCTTGAAGACTTCACCCGCTTTGAACCCGGAGAAAAAGTGACGGGGCTGGACGGCTTGGGGGCCACTTCACATCCAATCCAACCGGTTTCGGACAGCAACGGTGAAAGCCGCCTGGAGGCCAGCAACCTGCAGAAGTACTACGGCAGCCGCAAAGTGGTGAAAGACGTTTCCCTGACGGTCAAAAAGGGCGAAATTGTTGGTCTGCTGGGGCCCAATGGCGCGGGGAAAACGACCTCGTTTTACATGATCGTCGGCCTGGTGCGCACCAGCGCGGGGGATATCAAAATTGACGGCAAATCGGTCGGACACATGCCGATTCACCGGCGCGCCCGGTTGGGGCTGGGTTACCTGCCGCAGGAAGCGTCGATTTTCCGAAAACTGAATGTCGAAGAGAACGTGCGCGCGGTGTTGGAGTTGCAACGTTTCTCCGAGGGCCCGAAAGCTGGCAAGCCGCTGGACGACGACGAAATTGAAAAACGCCTGACGGGTTTGTTGCAGGAACTGCGTGTCGAGCACCTGCGTGAATCCAGCGCGTTGGCGTTGTCGGGCGGCGAGCGCCGGCGTGTAGAGATTGCCCGCGCCCTGGCAACCCAGCCGCGTTTCATCTTGCTGGACGAGCCCTTCGCCGGCATCGACCCCATCGCTGTGATCGAGATCCAGCGCATCATCGCGTTTCTGAAAAATCGCGGCATCGGCGTGCTCATCACCGACCACAACGTGCGCGAGACACTCGGCATTTGCGACCACGCCTACATCATCAACGAAGGCCACGTGCTGGCGCAGGGCACACCCGCAGAGATTGTTGACAACCCGGATGTGCGGCGCGTCTATCTCGGCGAGCATTTCCGCATGTGAAGATGTTGCCCCCACGCTTTCCCACTTCGTGTGGACGCTGCCCCCCGGGGGGGCTGGTTTTCCTCGGGAACGGCCCGTCGGAAAACTGGCCCCCACGGTCATTCACTTCGTGTAATTCCCTGCCCCCCGAGGGGGCGTGTTTTTCTAGGGGCGGCCCGTCGAAAAACTGGCCCCCACGGTCATTCACTGCGTGTAATTTCCTGCCCCCCGGGGGGGGCGTGCCGCGCTTGGGGCGGCCCGGCGCTTGGCGGCTTTCGCCATGAAACAAGGCCTTTCCCTACGCGTCTCGCAGCATTTGGCGCTGACGCCGCAGTTGCAGCAGTCAATCCGGCTGTTGCAACTCTCCACGCTGGAGTTGGGGCAGGAGGTCGAGCAGATGCTTGACGAAAACCCGTTTTTAGAGCGCTCCCTGGAAGAGGCGCCGCGCGAAGAATACGGCCTGGAGAAAGCCGATGCGCGTGTGGCCGACGATGTCCGTGAAACTGAACTTGCTGCCAATTCAATCGCTGATTACGCGGGTGATTCTGGCGGTGTTGCCGAAAACAATGACGAAGCCACACCCTTGACGGCTGACGCCGCCGAAAGCTGGGAGGGCGACGGTACGGTGGATATGTCGCCCGACGACAAGGAATACGGTGGCGACGCCGCCGCCTCGGGCAACAACCTCAACAACGGCGGCGAAGACGACGCCGATGCCACCGAGCTGGCGCGCCAGCAGGAGTCGCTGCAATCGTTTCTGCACCGGCAGGCGCTCAGCCTGCGCCTTGCTCAAGCTGACCAGGTGGCGCTTCGCTTTCTCATCGAATCGCTCAATGACGACGGCTACCTTGAAGAAAGCTTGCTCGAACTGGCGTCCGGTCTGGCCGGCGCAGACGACGAGGAGCAGCTCGAAGAGCTGGTGCACCACTTCACCGTGGCCCTGTCGCACCTGCAAAACCTCGAACCTGCGGGTGTGGGGGCGCGCAATCTGTCGGAGTGCCTTCGCTTGCAGCTGCAGGCCCTGTTGCGCAAAGCCGATGAACAAGCCGAAACCGGCCCCGAACACCCACAGCGGGCGCTGATGGAGCTGGCCCTGCGTGTCTGCACGCAGCCGATCGATTTTTTGGCGCGCCGCGACATCAAGAAGCTGGTGCAATTGTGCGACGGCTCCGACGCACAAATCCGCGAGGCGATTGCGCTGATCGGTCGGTTGGAGCCCAAACCGGGGCGCAGTTTTGTTGATGTGGAACGCAATGTGGTGGTGCCAGACGTGCTGGTGACCCGAATCGGCAACAGCACACAAGCGCGTTTTCGGGTGGCGCTCAACCAAGAGGTGATGCCGCGCTTGCGCGTGCACGACATCTACGCCAACGCCTTGAAGCAACACCGGGGCGGCAAAGACGCCGCCAGTTACGCGGCTTTACAGCAGCGCTTGCAGGAGGCGCGTTGGTTCATCAAGAACGTGCAGCAGCGCTTTGACACCATCTTGCGGGTGAGCAATGCCATCGTCGAGCGGCAGAAGAATTTTTTCCTGCATGGCGCGCTGGCCATGCGGCCCCTGGTGTTGCGCGAGATCGCCGACGAGCTGGGCCTGCATGAGTCCACCATCAGCCGCGTCACCACGGCGAAGTTCATGGCAACGCCGCATGGCACGTTTGAATTGAAGTATTTCTTCGGCTCCAGTCTCGGCACCGACGCGGGCGGCAATGCCTCCAGCACGGCCGTGCGAGCGCTCATCGCCCAGTTTGTCGAAGCCGAATCTCCGAAAAAGCCGCTGTCCGACAGCCAGTTGTCGCTGATGCTCAAGGAGCAGGGCATCGAGTGCGCCCGCCGCACCGTGGCCAAATACCGCGAGGCGCTTCGCATTGCGCCTACGAATTTGCGCAAGGCGCTTTAATGCCGCTGCAGCATCGCGCTCGTTGAACCCCCGCGCGGCGACAGCACATTTCGCTGTCTCCGTGACGGGCGGGTGACGGACTGCACGGGACACATGGGTGCAGCCACCGCAAGGTTCAAATGACTTAATTGTTAACGCACATGTTAACAATCAGCCATTCGCCACTCCCTGGTCTGTACAACGCCACGGGCAAAGGCGCCAGGTCTTGCATCGCGGCATTGCCCCTCTCACCGGCTAAGGCCGGGGATTCCAGGTGGCTTGTGTTTTTGAGCCGGTGCGGCAGTGCTACCGCGCCATCTCGATGAGCTCAATATCCTTCTTGAGCAAGTCATTGATCAGCGCAGAAAAATCCACCCCCTTGGCGCTGGCCAGTGCGGCCAGCGTGGCCTGCACCTTCTGATCCAGGTACACCGGCAAATTCAGCTGCGCCCCAGCCCTGTAGAACTGCCCGCGCTTGGCGCCTGAGAAATCAATCTCGGTGGGCATATCGTCATCAATGGGTGTGGTCTGTGCATTCATGGTGGTCACCTTGGTGAAATCGCTTTAACGGGGTTCATTCTCATACTGCTGGCGTTCACGCTTCGTGGCGTCGCGCGCTGAAATGATGCGCACTGTCACATAGACAGGCCCGCTGTGCTGGTAGGTGTGCGACACCGCCAACAGCTTGCCCTCGCTGGACATGCCCAGCGTAAACCAACGCTCCTCGAATTCGCTGTGTGCGGCATCGAACATGGTCAGCGCCAGGGCATCGCGCAATACCGTGGCCGCCTGCACAAACGTCACGCCGTTGTGTTTGGTGATATTCGATTGCGCCTTGACCGGGTCCCATGTGATGTCGAGTTGCAGCGCGCCTGTGTCGTCCGCGCCAGTCATGCGGGCGCGCCAAGCAGGCGGCGCGGCCGCTTGAGTTGCTCTCGCAAGATGCCCTTCAGGGCTTGCGGTGGGGGCGGGCCAGCGGCTTGTGAGTTTTGGGCCAACATATCGGGCAATTCAACTTGAGCGGTGATCATGGAAATCCAACTTTTAACGCCTAAAAAGTTGGGGTTTGATGGTGCCTGTTGTATGGTAACGCGAACTTCAAATCGCCAAGCAGCATCTGTGAGGGTACCTCAAAGCCGGTATTTGCGCGTGCGACAGCCTTGTCCAACGAGGTATGAGCCTGAAGGGTTTACGTATTTCCGACGAAGTATGAGCCTGAAGGCGGGAATTTCTGTGGTTGTTGGGTGGGTTGATCATCCCCAGGATGGTGATCAACATGGACGAAGGACGACTGCGC
>JANOYE010000131.1:0-6489 GCA_031428695.1 Rhodoferax sp.
GCCATCGCCACAGCGGCCAAGGGCCAGGCGATTCTGGACGCGGCGGGTTTGCAATTGGCGCTGTTGCTGCAGGAAATCAGCCGCTTGCCACTGTCCACCCTGAACCCAAGGCCTGATATTCCCGCCTGAACAAACCCGACCCTGCCGTCGCTCACCGCATTTGCACCCCAACCATGCTTGCACTCTTTGTTTCAGCGTTTTTCCTCGGTTTGATCTTCAACGCGGCCCCCGGCGCGGTGTTTGCCGAAACCGTGCGCCAAGGCGTGCGGGGTGGTTACCGCGCAGCGCTTGCCATGCAAATCGGCTCTTTGGTGGGCGATGCGGTGTGGGCGGTGTTGGGGCTGATTGGCGTCGGCCTGCTGCTGCAGCTTGAGGCACTGCGCTGGCCGGTGGGCATGGCAGGCGTCGTCTATTTGTTGTGGCTGGCATGGGATAGCTGGAAGTCCGCATCGCATGAATTCAGTGTGGCGCCTGCGCCAGCAGCCTCGTCGCAGCGCAAGGCTCTGAAGGCCGGTGCAGTGCTGTCGCTCACCAATCCACAAAACGTGGCCTACTGGGCCGCCATGGGCAGCGCGATGGGTGCCGTGGGCATCGCGCAACCCGTGCCAGCCGACTACGCGGTGTTTTTTGCCGGGTTCATGGTGTCCAGCATCGTCTGGTGTTTTGTCTGTTCAGCCATCGTAGACAAGCTGTTCCGCAACGCCGGCGCGCGCTGGGCACGCATGACCTACAAGTTGTGCGCAGCGGCTTTCCTGGCATTGGCTTTAGGGTCTCTGCGCGACTTGATGGCGCCACCCACGGCGCAAGGCACGAAGGCCTGCGCATCGGCAGTCGGCAGTCCATGAGCGTTTTGCTGGCGCTTGAGAACGTTGAGAAACGTTACGACAACGGCACGCTGGCCCTGCAGGGCGTGAACCTCGCCATCGGCGAGCGCGAGTTCGTCAGTTTTCTGGGCCCCTCGGGCTGCGGCAAAAGCACGGCGCTAAAAATGATCGCCGGGCTGCTGGAAGTGAGCAGCGGGCGCATCGAATGGAACGACAGAAGCGCCGACCACGCCAAAGACATCTCCTTCGTCTTCCAAGAACCCACCCTGATGCCCTGGGCCAAAGTGTTTGACAACGTCTGGCTGCCGCTCAAACTCAAAGGTGTGTCGCGCAGCGCGGCGCAGGCCAAGGTAGATGACGTGCTGGCCAAAGTGGGCCTGAGCCAGTTCGCCCAGGTCTACCCGCGTGAGCTTTCGGGCGGCATGAAGATGCGGGTGTCCATCGCACGCGCCATGGTCACCGAACCGCGCCTGTTGCTGATGGATGAACCCTTCGCCGCGCTGGACGAAATGACGCGTTTCAAGCTCAACAACGACACCTTGGCGCTGTGGACGGCGCAGCAGTTCACAACAATTTTTGTCACCCACAGCGTGTATGAAAGTGTCTATTTGAGCAACCGCATCATCGTGATGGCAGCCCGCCCAGGCCGCGTTATTGCTGATTTGCGCATCGACGAGCCTTACCCGCGCAGCGATGCGTTTCGCGCCACCGAACGTTATGCGCAGTGGTGCGTGCAGGTCTCGCAGGCCTTGCAAAAAGCCGGAGAACACCATGCCTGATGTCATCGAGCGCAACTTGGATGCTACTAATAATATAGCAAACTATTTAAATAATACGAGACTTAGGGGCAAAGTTTTTCAAAAACTGCTGCCTTTCATCGTCTTTTTCGCTGCATTGTTAACCTGGGAGTTAACAGTTCGCATCAACCAGATCCCGCACTACATCCTGCCCGCCCCGACCCTGATCGCCAAAACCCTGTGGGACAACCTCGGCTCCCTCATGGCCAGTTGGGTTTACACCATGAAAATCACCTTCGGCGCGCTGGTGCTGGCGGTGGTGGGCGGGGTTGCGCTGGCGATGTTGTTCGCGCTGAACAAATGGGTGGAGCTGTGCCTGTTCCCGTTCGCCATCGTGTTGCAGGTCACACCCATCGTCGCCATTGCGCCTTTGATTTTGATCTTCATCGACAGCACCGCCGCAGCGCTCCTGTTGTGCGCCTGGATCGTGGCGTTTTTCCCCATCCTCTCCAACACTGTGGTGGGCTTGCGCAGTGCTGACCACAACCTGCGTGACCTGTTTTCGCTCTACCGCGCCACACCCTGGCAGACGCTGCGGCATTTGCTCATCCCCTCGGCCATGCCGTATTTCATCGCCGGGCTGAAGATCGCCGGCGGCTTGAGCCTGATCGGCGCGGTGGTGGCGGAGTTCACCGCTGGCGCTGCGGGCAAAGACACGGGCCTCGCCTCGCGCATCCTGGAGGCGAGTTTCCGCACCGAGATCCCGAAGATGTTTGCCGCGCTGGTATTGGTGTCGCTCACCGGGATCATGATCTTTTTGGTGTTCAATCTGGTCTCCAAACTGGTGCTCGGTTCGTGGCATGAGAGTGAAATCAAGAGCAGCCGGTGAAGGCCGTTTCAACCCGTGGCCGACCCGTGATTGAACTGAAAAACATCGTCATTCCGGCCAGCGTGCGCGGGTTTCAGTCTGCCAGCCTGATTTTTGATATTTTTATAGACAATGGCCTTCTAAGTCACATAAAACCAGCGCAAGCAGCTATCGAATCCGGAGTGACTCAAACGCCTTCTGGCATGCTGATTCCGGCCCTGGCTGACCTGCACGTCCACCTGGACAAGACCTATGTGGTGCAGGAAGTCGGCGCGGCCGATGGCGACTTGTTCAAAGCCATTGGTTTGATGGCCGAACACCGCGCCCACTGGAGCGGCGCAGCCATCCACCAGCGCATGGCGCGCGCCATCCAGGAGGCCTACGTGGCGGGCACCCGCGCGATGCGCACCCACTTGGACTGGCCCCAGGCAGACGCGCCGCGCAGCTTGGCCGAGTTTGAAAAACTGCGCGATGCCTGGCGTGGCCGCGTGGCGCTTCAATGCGCTTCGCTGACGCCGCTGGACGAGTTTCGCGTGATGGCAGCACCTGGAATCACCCCAGGTGAACGCATCGCCCAGCAGCTCGCCCAAGTCAACCAACGTTGCGACTCAAGACACGGCGAAGCCGCCCTGCTCGGCGCCTTTGTTTACCGCAATGACGGTCTCCACGAGAAACTTCAAACGGTGTTTGAGTTGGCAGCCCGCTACCAGCTCGACCTGGAATTCCATGTCGATGAAGGCCTGGACGAAGACGCCTGCGGCTTGCGCGCGATCGCCGAATTGAAAATTCAAAATAGGTTCAACGGCAAGGTGACCTGCGGCCACGCTTGTTCCCTTTCAATGCAACACCGCGCGGATGCCGAACAAACCTTGCGCCTGTGCGCGCAAGCCGGCATTCACCTGGTCGCGCTGCCCAGCACCAACCTGTATTTGCAAGGCGCGTGGGATCAAACCCCGGTGGCGCGCGGCCTGACTCGGCTCAAAGAAGCCGCAGCGCTGAACGTATTCACCAGCATCGCCACCGACAACGTGGCCGACGGCTTTTTCCCCTACGGCAGTTACGACCTGCTCGACACCTTCGCCTTGGGCGTGCAGGTCGGCCATTTAAGCCCGGCAGATGCCTGGCTGCCCGCCATTTCCAGCCGCCCATCCCGCGCCATGGGCCTGCCGTGGGATGGCCAGATCGCCGAGGGTTGCCCGGCAGACTTCATCTTGCTGAACGCCCGAAATGCTTACGAACTGGTCACACCCGCCGGGCGCCAACGCCGCGTCATCCGCCACGGCGATTTTCTGGACACTTCAACATGAGCGCATTGGAGGACTTTCAAAAGGACATCGTCGGCATTGCCTTCGTGACAGAACCCATCCAGGTGGCCAACAAGTCGCGCGACTTCTACTGGTACAGCCCCATCCTCAAAGCGCAGCTTGATGGAAAAACCGGCGACATCGTTGTGCAGCCACGCAACGAGGCCGAGGTGATCCGAGTTGCCGCTGCCTGTGCCAAACACCGCTTGAAGATCACTGTGCGCGGCGGCGGCACCGGCAACTATGGGCAATGTGTGCCGCTGCACAGCGGCGTGATTCTGGACATCACCGCGCTGAACCGCGTGATCAGCATTTCGCCGGGCCAGGTCACGTGTGAAGCCGGCATCTTGATCGCCGACCTGGAGCGCGCCGTGCGGGCCGACCCCATCCTGCCAGGCGGCCAAGAGATCCTGATGTTCCCCAGCACCCGCGACATGGCCACCATTGGCGGCTTCATCGCCGGTGGTTACGCCGGTGCGGGCAGCGTGCGCAACGGCATTTTGAAAGACGCGGGCAACGTCACCATGATCCGCGTCGTCACCGTCGAAGAAACGCCTCGCATCATCGAACTCAAAGACGCCGACATCCAGAAAGTACACCACGCCTACGGCACCAACGGCATCATCACCGCGTTGAGGTTGCGGCTCAAACCGGCGGTGGACTGGGTTCACCACATCGCCTTGTTTGACAGCTACAGCGCCGCTTTGCGTTTTGGCTGCGAAGCGACCGAAGCCATTGGCTCCAGCCTAGACGCGTTCCTCATCACCGCCGTCGAGCGGCGCATCGCCCCCTATTACGAAAGTGAATTCGGCGCGCGTTTCCCGGCCAACAAAGACGCCGTGTTTTCCATGGTGCATCCAGCCGCCCTGCCCGCCTGGCGACAGATGATGACGCGCCACGGCGGCTTGGAGACCATGGCCTTGACCGAGTCCGAACTCAAAACCCAAGGCCTCTTCCCAGCCTTTGAATGCGCCTACAACCACACCACCTTGATGGCGCTGAAGATGGACAAAAGCTGGACCAACCTGCAAACTGTGGCACCGTGGACGCCCGGCGTGGGCATCGATATCGCGCTGGTGGCGCGGCAAATGGCCCGCTGGGGCGACGAGGTGTTGATGCACCACGAGTTTGGCCGCCAGTACGGCGGCTGTGTCGCCTTTGGCCTGCCGCTGGTGAGTTTTTTCGACAAAGCGCGGCTGTATGAAATCATTCGCGAATTTGAAGCCGACGGTTGTATGGTGTTTGACAACCACGTCTACACCATCGAAGATGGCGGCATGAAGGAGATCGACACCGCGCAGATCGACTTCAAAAAAATCGCCGACCCGCACGGGTTAATGAATCCGGGCAAAACCCGAGGCTGGTTGGCAGCCTATGAAAAACCCTAGGCTGCCCTTGGCACAGTTTGTGCAAATATCGGCGTGGACATCCTTTCTCGAAACGCCTTCGCTTTCCCACATTGGTTTTCCCACCCAGGAGTACTGACATGAACCAACGACTCACTATCATTTCAATAGCTGCTTACGCACTATTTTCAGCGTCTGTAGCCTCTTTCGCACAAGAAAAGGTGATTTTTGCCACCAACTGGAAGGCGCAAGCCGGCCACGGCGGTTTTTACCAGGCGGTGGCCGACGGCACCTACAAACGCATGGGCTTGGACGTTGAAATCCAGCAAGGCGGCCCGCAGGCCAACAACCGGCCTTTATTGGCCGTTGGCAAGATTGATTTTTTGATGGCGGGCAATCTGCTCCTGAGTTTTGACAACGTCAAAAACGGCGTGCCAACCACCGTCGTAGCGGCGATTTTCCAGAAGGATCCGCAGGCCATTTTTGCCCACCCCGGCCAGGGCTATGAAAAGTTTTCTGATGTCACCAAAGCGCCGGTGGCCTTCATCAGCAAAGACGGCCAGTTCAGCTTTTGGCAGTGGATGAAGGCCGAACACGGCTTCAAAGACGAGCAGCTCAAACCCTATGTGTTCAACGTCGGCCCTTTTTTGGCCGACAAAAAATCGGTGCAGCAGGGCTACAGCATCAGCGAGCCGATCAGCATCAAGGCCCAGGCCGGTTTTGACCCTGTTGTGCATCTGCTGGCCGACAACGGCTTCAGCACCTACAGCACCACCATCGAAACACGCTCCGAATTGGTGAGAACCAAACCCGAAATGGTGCAAAAATTCGTCGATGCCTCGCTGATCGGCTGGAACAACTACCTCTACGGCGACAACAAAGCTGCCAACGAGCTGATCAAAAAGGCCAACCCTGAAGCAAGCGACGCAGGCATTGCCGGCAGCATCGAACTGATGAAAAAGCTCGGCATTGTGGACAGCGGCGAGGCCCTGCAAAACGGCATAGGCGCCATGAGCACGGCGCGTATCAAGGACTTTTACGACAAGATGGTCAAAGCCGGCCTGTACAAGCCGGGCGATGTGGACTTGAGCAAAGTTATCACCACGCAGTTTGTGAACAAGAAGGTGGGCATGGACATCAAGGCAAAAGCAGGTGTGAAGTAACGGGTGTGAAGTCATTTGAAAACGCTGGTTGTTTACTGCCACCCAAACCCGCAAAGTTTTAGCGCGGCGTTGTATGCGAGGACTGTTGAAACCCTGCAAGCGCGTGGCCATGAACTGCGCTGCTTTGATTTGTATGCCGAGAACTTTCAGCCCGTGCTGACGCTGGATGAGCGCGAGGCCTACCTGCCCAACCCCGGCTTGATTGAAGCGCGTGTCCAGCCCCATGTCGATGCGCTCAAGTGGGCTG
>JANOYE010000132.1:0-7780 GCA_031428695.1 Rhodoferax sp.
CGGTTAGTCGTTGATCGTGAAGTAGCCGCGATGAGCGACTGGATATGCGGCGCCAACGAGCCAGGCTTCCACCTCACCGGCGTGAACTGGGGCCGCGACTTGCCCGAGCCGGATCAGGTTGCCGACCTGCGTAACGTCGTCGAAGGCGATTTGTCCCCTGACGGAAAAGGAAAACTAGCCATTGAACGCGGCATCGAAGTCGGCCACATCTTTGTGCTTGGCGACAAATACAGCCAACCGATGAACGCCACTTTCCTCGACGAAAACGGCAAACCGCAGTTCATGGAAATGGGTTGTTATGGCATCGGCATCACGCGCCTGCCGGCAGCGGCGATTGAGCAGAACCACGACGACAAAGGCATCATCTGGCCCGACGCGATTGCGCCCTTCACCGTGGTCTTATGCCCGATATCGCCGGATCGTTTCCCCGAAGTAAAGGCGGCATCAGACAAACTCTACGCCGAGTTGATGGCCGCTGGCGTGGACGTGATCTTGGACGACCGGGGCGAGCGCCCGGGTGCCATGTTCGCCGACTGGGAGCTGATCGGCGTGCCGCACCGCGTGACAATTGGCGACCGCGCACTCAAAGAGGGCCAGGTCGAATACCAGCACCGGCGCGACGTGGCGGCGACCAAGGTGGCGGTGAGCGATATCGCGAGCCTCATCCAGACACGTTTGGCGGCATGAGTTTTGCCGGGGTGGTGGCCATGGGTGTTTCGAGGAGAAAAGGCCTGCTTGCCCTTGCTGGTGTGTGTGGTCAGCTCCTGATGTCAGACCATGCCGAAGCCGGCGGCCAACTCGAAGAACCCCTGGTTGACTCGGTGCGAACGGCATTAAGTTCGGCCGTGGCCAACCAAGCGCCGCCGATTCCGGAATTCTCAGACACTGAATCGCGCCTGGCCTACCTGCGCTGGCTCGGCGCCACGAGCGAAAAGTTGAAAAAGAAAAAGCCCGACTGGACCGAGCGCAAAGAATTCCTGCAAACCATCTGGTACGAGAGCAAACGCGCCGGCCTAGATGTGCCGCTGGTGCTGGGCCTGGTGCAAGTGGAGAGCAACTTCCGAAAATTCGCCGTGAGCCCGGTCGGCGCGCGCGGCTACATGCAGGTGATGCCGTTTTGGACGCGGGTATTGGCCAACGACACCACGGTGCGGGGGGATGCGAGCAAACTCTTTCACATGCAGACCAATTTGCGGTTTGGCTGCGTCATCTTGCGGCACTACCTGGACCGCGAAAAAGGCGACCTCTTTATGGCGCTGGGCCGCTACAACGGCTCTCGCGGCAAGGCGCCGTACCCCAACGCTGTGTTGGGTGCAAAAAAAGCCTGGGAATTCAAACCGGCCTGACCGAGCCGCCTGGGCCAAGAGGCCAAGAGGCAAATCGGGCCAAGCCAGTGCGCTGAGCCTGGTTAAGCCACTTTCGCCAGCAACTGCTGCATCTCGCCCGACTCGTACATCTCCATCATGATGTCGGAGCCGCCAACGAACTCGCCCTTGACGTACAGCTGCGGAATGGTGGGCCAGTTGCTGTAATCCTTGATGCCAGCGCGGATTTCCGGGTCTTCCAGCACGTTCACGGTTTTGATGGACTTCGGGTCTACGCCCGAGGCTTTCAGAATCTGGATGGCGCGGCCCGAGAAGCCGCACTGCGGGAAACTGGCGTTGCCCTTCATGAAGAGCAAAACCTCGTTGCCCTTGACCAATTCATCGATGCGTTGTTGTGCGTCGCTCATAAAAACTCCGGTAAATCTTGAAAATCATTTGCGCCCCGAGGCCGCCATTGCAATGCGCTGATTATTTCACCTTCTCAAATCCCGCGTTCAGGCCCGGCAAATCGGTCTGCCGAGCGCTCCCGTGCCCGCGCCTGGGTGGAGGCAGTGAGCGATTGGATCAACTCACCAGTTCATTCAAAACCGCCATCAACGACTCCGGGCACGTAATGTGCGGGTTGTGGCTGGCGTCCATCTCGACATAACGCCAGCCGGGTTCAGTTTTCGCGCGCTGGGCAAATTGGCGGAACACGTCGCCGGGGCCGCTGCGCGTGCAATAGATGTAGCTGCGCGGCAACTTCTCGACCGCGCCAGTCAGTTCAATTGGCTGCTGAAAGGTTTTCACGGGTTGCATCACGCGTTTCGGCATGGCCCAGGCGACGTCCGCCTCGCTGGTGTCCGGCGGCATCGGGTTGGGCGGCACGCGCCAGCCATCACCGCTTGTGCGAACGGCGTCTGCCATGCGCAGGCGCACGGCTTCGGGCTGCAGGCTCATCGCCGCCTCGCCATTTCTTGGCGCGAAAGCGTCGAGGTAAACCAGGTGGCGGATGCGCTCGGGCGCGCGGTCAGCCACGCCGGTGGCGACCATGCCGCCGTAGCTGTGGCCGATCAACACCACATCATTCAAATCTTCAAAGCGCAGCACATTGAGGATGTCGTCTATGTGGGCGTTGAGGTCGATGCCCCGGTGCGCCAGGTGCGAGCGCTCGCCAATGCCGGTGTAACTCGGGGTGAACAGCTCGTGGCCCGCCGCGCGCATGAGAGGGCGCATTTTTTTCCAGGTCCAGCCGGCGCTCCAGGCGCCGTGGGCAACGATGAATGTGGCCATGAGGGTTCTTTCAGGTGACTTAAGTAATTAACTTGCATATTAACAAAAATGGCGTTCTGGCCGATTTTTGAGCTTTTATAAGAAAAATCAGCCTCCAAGTCACGAATAATGTGCGCAAGTAGCTACTAAAAGTATAGTGACTCGATTGCCGCTGATTTTGCGTAAATTCGTAGCCTGGCCGAGTTTGGCGTTGTCACCCCAGCGCGCCGTTCAAATTTTGCCCAACACTGGCGCGCTGGCAAATGCATCGTCGTCCCACTCGGTGATGTAGGGCGCCGCCGGCACCAGCGCGGTTTGGCCGTTGACCTGCATGGCCTTGGTGCGCAGTTGCGGGTGGTTGATGAGGTCTTGCACCGAGTTGATGCTGCCAAACGCCGTTTGTGCCTCCTCCAGGCGTGCCACGGCGGCAGCGTAAGGCAGGGCGCTGAAGACCTCCTGAATCAATTCGTCCAGAGCCACGCGGTGGGTGGTGCGCAGCTTGTTGCTCACGAAGCGTTCGTCGGTGGCCAAATCGGCGTGGTGCATGAAGGCGCGGCAAAAGTTGAGCCACTCGCGTTCATTCTGGATCGACAACACCAGGTCGCGCCCGTCAGCGCAAGTGAACGCGCCATAAGGCGCGACGGTGGGGTGTTTCAGCCCAACCCGTTCTGGCGCCTTGCCGCCATAACGCGCCTGCAAATACGGCACGGCCATCAGCTCAGCGGCTGAATCAAACAGCGAGACTTTGACGCCGCTGCCCTGGCCGGTGCGCGCGCGTTGCAACAGCGCCTGCTGGATGCCGATGATCGCATTCATGCCCGCCGTGATGTCGCAGATCGACACCCCTATGCGCCCCCACGGCCCTGGCGCGCCGCTCACCGCCACCAGGCCGCTTTCGGCCTGCACCAGCAAATCGTAGGCCTTGAGTTTGTGCAGCGGGCCCGATTCGCCGTAACCCGAAATGTCGCAGGTGATGAGTTGCGGGTAGGCCTTTCGCAGCGCGGCTGAACCAAACCCCAGCCGCCCGGCAGCGCCTGGCGCGAGGTTTTGGATGAACACATCGGCGGTGGCGATGTGTTTCGCCAGCTGCGCTTTGTCTTCGGGCTTGGACAAATCAAGCTGCACCGAATCCTTGCCCCGGTTGATCCACACAAAGTAGGAAGACTCGCCAAACACGGCCGTGTCGTACCCGCGCGCAAAGTCACCCTCGGGCCGCTCGATCTTGATCACACGCGCGCCCGCGTCTGCCAGGCGGCTGGAGCAGTACGGCGCGGCGACGGCTTGTTCGAGGGCGACGACGGTGATGCCGTCAAGCGGTTTGGTGGTCATGGTGGTATCAATGTGAAGATGAAAATTTCAGAATGGCGACTGCCCGCCACTGCAGCGTTCAATGCCCGCCAAGTCGCGCCGGGACTGCGAATTGAGAAACCCCGCGTGCGCGAGCAGAGCACGCACACGCACCGCCTGGTCGTAGCCGTGTTCCAGCAGCAGCCAGCTGCCGGGGCGAAGGTGGGCGGGCGCTTGCGCGATGATTTGGCGGATGGCGTCCAGCCCGTCTGCGCCGCTGGTGAGCGCTTGCACCGGCTCGTGGGCCAGGGCGTCCAGGTGCGGATCGCCCGTCGCGATGTAGGGCGGGTTGCTGACGATCAGGTTGTATTGCTGCAGGATGCCTGTGGGGCCACCATCGCCATCGCCATCGTGCACCGGGTCAAACCAGTTGCCCAATGTGAAGAAGACATCCAGCCCCAACCGCGCAGCGTTGCTTCGAGCCACGGCCAGGGCGCCGGCGCTGACGTCAATCGCCGTCACGTGCAGCTTCGGCCGCTGGGATTTCAATGCCAGTGCGATGGCGCCGGAACCCGTGCCCAGGTCGATCACCGAAGCATCGGGCGGGGCCACGTCCAGCGCCCAGTGCACCAGGGTTTCTGTGTCCGGGCGCGGCACAAGAACACGTGCGTCCACTTGCAGCGTGAGTCCAAAAAAGTCTTTCGTGCCTGTGATGTAGGCGACCGACTCACCACTGGCGCGGCGCTGGGTGGCGAGCGCAAAGCGGGCAACGGCAGCGGTGTCGAGAACATCGTGGCTGTGCGCCAGCAACCAGGCGCGGTCTTCCAGCGGTTTGCCAGCGGCATGCAACAACAGCATTTGCGCGTCGAGCCGCTCTAGGCCCTGCGCCATCGCGGTGGCGAGTGTTTGTGTGATCGTCACAGCCGGGTTTTGCATCTTCGGCTGCAATTAGAGTTGCTACCAAAAATGAAGCTGCTTACGCTCATTATTCGTGACTTGCAGGCCATATTCGTATAAATAGTAGCGCAATTCAGGCCGCAGAAGCCAGCTCCAGCGCCGCCAACTGCCCGGCGGCCTCGTAGGCTTGCAGCGCCTGCACCACATCGTCCAAGTCGCCCTCCATCACGCTGAGCAGTTTGTACAGCGTGAGGTTGATGCGGTGATCCGTCAATCGCCCTTGCGGGAAGTTGTAGGTGCGGATGCGGTCGCTGCGGTCGCCGCTGCCGATCAAACCTTTGCGTTCGGCGGCGTCTTTGGCGGCGCGCTCCGAGCGGTCTTTTTCATGGATGCGGGCGGTAAGCACTTTCAGCGCTTGCGCCTTGTTGCTGTGCTGGCTGCGCCCGTCCTGGCACTCGGCGACGATGCCAGTGGGCAGGTGGGTGATGCGCACGGCCGAGTCGGTTTTGTTGATGTGTTGGCCGCCGGCGCCGCTGGCGCGGTAGGTGTCGATGCGCAAATCGGCGGGGTTGATCTTGATGGCTTCTTGTTCGTCTGGCTCGGCCAGCACCGCCACTGTGCAGGCGCTGGTGTGGATGCGGCCTTGTGTTTCGGTGACGGGCACCCGTTGCACGCGGTGGCCGCCGGATTCGAATTTGAGCGTGCCATACGGGCCAGTGGCTGCCCCGGTGTTTCCTGTCGAGTGGCCAGCGCCGCCCGAGATTTGCAACACGATTTCTTTGTAGCCGCCCAGCTCACTCGGCGATTCACTCACCACGTCAATGCGCCAGCCCTGGCGCTCGCAATACCGCGTGTACATGCGGGTGAGGTCCGCCGCAAACAGGGCCGACTCGTCGCCGCCCGTGCCCGCGCGCACTTCCACAAAGGCGTTGCGGGCGTCGTCAGGGTCTTTGGGCAGCAACATGCGTTGCAACTCGGCGTCGAGTTGCGAGAGCGACGCTGTGGTGGCATCAATTTCTTCTTGCGCCATCTCCGCCATGTCTGGGTCAGCGAGCATGTCGCGAGCCGCCTGCGCATCGGCTTCACACTGTTGGTAACGCGCCCAACGGCTGGCCACGGCGGCTACTTCGGTGTGTTCGCGCGAGAGCGCCAGGAACTGCTTCATGTCCTTCATGATGTCTTCGCGCGAGAGCAAAAATTCGAGCTCACCCAGGCGGTCGGCGAAGCGGGCAAGGCGATTGCGAAGGAATGGTTTCATGGAGTTGTGTTCGACGCCGGATGCCAGTTGTGATGCAAAAAAAGAGAGGGATCAAAAAAAGTGGGACAAAAAGAATTGGAATCTGACCCCAATTCTTTATGCGACCGCGTAACGGGCGCGAGGAAGACGCGACGAAGGCAGCTAACGCTCTTTGCGCAAAAAGAAATGCTGCGCCGCCTGTGTGGCGCGCTCCCGTGCCTCTTTGTCGCCAGCCCGCAGCTCGGCGAACGCGCCGTGCAGCATTTTTTGCGTGAGGCCTTTGGAGAGCGCTTCCATCACGGCTTCAACGTCTTCGCCTTTGGCCAGCAGCTTGCGGGCGCGGGCGATTTCCAGCGCGCGCCACTCGTCGGCCTGCGCGTTCAACTGCTGGATCAAAGGCACCACGCCAGATTGCGGATGGCGCTGGTCCAGCCAATGCATGAAGCTTTGCACGCCCGCGTCGATGATCACCTCGGCCTGTGCCACCGCGGCTTGGCGGTTGGCCTGGTTGGTCTGCACCACTTTGGCCAAATCATCGACGGTGTACAGGTAAACGTCGCCCAGCGCCTTCACCTCAACTTCAATATCGCGCGGCACCGCCAGATCGACCATGAACATCGGCCGGTGTTTGCGCCGCTTCACCGCCCGCTCGACGGCGCCCAAACCGATGATCGGCAAGGTGCTCGCGGTGCAGCTCACTACAGCGTCAAATTCGTGCAGGCGATCCGGCAAATCGGCCAGGCGCATCACCTCGGCGCCGAAGCGGCTGGCCAGTTTCTCGCCGCGCTCCAACGTGCGATTGGCGATAGTGATCGATTTCGGGCGCTTGGCGGCGAAGTGTGTGGCCGCCAGCTCGATCATCTCGCCCGCGCCGACAAACAACACGCGGATCTTCGAGAGGTCTTCAAAGAGTTGCCCCGCCAGCCGCACCGAGGCCGCCGCCATGCTGATCGAATGCGCGCCAATCTCGGTGGAGGTGCGCACCTCTTTGGCCACTGAAAACGAGCGCTGGAAGAGCTGGTTCAAGGTGCTGCCCAAAGCGCCCGCTTCGTCCGCGACCCGCACCGCGTCTTTCATCTGCCCCAAAATCTGCGGCTCGCCCAGCACCATGGAATCGAGCCCGCTGGCCACCCGAAAGGCGTGCCGCGCGGCCGGGCCGTCTTGCAAGGTGTAGGCATGCGCGCGTAGCGTTTCCGAAGACACGCCGCCCGAGTGCGCGAGCCAATCGACGGTGTCGTTCACCGCCTGCAGCATCTGCTGGGCGCTGGCCGCGTCGTCAGCCGCGCAATAAATTTCGGTGCGGTTGCAGGTGGAAATGATGGCTGATTCAACCGCCTGGCCCAGCGGCTTCTCGGCGCTGCTCAATGCCGAGCGCAGGCTCTTGAGCGTGGGCTCGATCTGGTCAATGGCGAACGCAAACCGGCCGCGCAAATCCAGCGGCGCAGTGGTGTGGTTGATGCCTAATGCCCAGACTGCCATATGTGTTTAAGTTTGAATAGGCGTCGATTATAAAATTTGTAGCCATGAGCCCACTGGACATGCTGATTCACCTGCTGAACTTCGCCGCGCCTGCGTTGGGCGTCGCGCTTGGCGTGTCGCTTTTTAGCCTGCTGCTTATGAAAAAAAAGGCTCCAGGTCTCGCAATATATGCGCAAACAGCTATTAATTTCGTAGTGTGTCTGTTGGCGTTGACAGCCGGCCTGTGGTTCTTTGGCCGCGACGGTGTGATGGCGACGTATGGCGCGATGCTGCTGTGCGTGGCCAGCAGCCAGTGGGTGATGAA
>JANOYE010000133.1:0-3853 GCA_031428695.1 Rhodoferax sp.
AAGCGGAAACCATTGGCGGCGATGGTCGCGCTTTCCATGTCGAGCGCGACGGCGCGGCTTTGGCTGAAGCGGCGTTGGGGGCCGTTGTCGGGCAGCAGCTCCCAGTTGCGGTTGTCGGTGCTGGCGACGGTGCCTGTGCGCAGGATGCGTTTCAGCTCAGCCTTATCGACTTGGGTGACATCGCTCACGGCGTCTTGCAGCGCCACCTGCACCTCGGCCAGCGCCGGGATGGGCACCCACAGCGGCAGCTCTTCGTCAAGCACATGGTCTTCGCGCACGTAGCCGTGGGCCAGCACGTAGTCGCCCAGCTGCTGCGCGTTGCGCAGGCCGGCGCAGTGGCCGAGCATCACCCAGGCGTGCGGGCGCAACACGGCGATGTGGTCAGAGATGTTTTTGGCATTCGCCGGGCCCACGCCGATGTTGACCATGGTGATGCCGCTGCGGCCCTCGCGCATCAAATGGTAGGCCGGCATTTGCGGCAAGCGGGGCGGCGCGTGGCCGAGTTCGTCGCCCGCTTGCACGGGCAAACCGGTGCGGCGCGTGATGACATTGCCTGGCTCCACAAAGGCCGTGTATTCGTTGCCCGCATCGTTCATCGCCTCGTGGCCCAGGCGGATGAACTCGTCGATGTAAAACTGGTAATTGGTGAACAGCACAAAATTTTGGAAGTGCTCAGGATAAGTGCCGGTGTAATGGCGCAGGCGGTGCAGCGAATAGTCCACGCGCGGGGCGGTGAACAAGGCCAGCGGCTGCGCCTCGCCGGGGCGCGGCGTGTAGGTGCCGTTGGCAATGCCGTCGTCCATGGCGGCGAGGTCGGGCAAATCAAACACATCACGCATCTGCTGGCGCCGCTCGGGGCTCAGGTTGCCCTCGATGTGGTCGTTCTCGGCGAAGGAGAAATGCACGGGGATCGGCTGGCTGCTGGTGCCCACCTCGAGCTCGCCGCCGTGGTTTTGCAAGAGCAGGCGGAACTGCTCCAGGTAGTAGTCGTGGAACAGTTCGGGGCGCGTCAGTGTGGTCTCAAAACGGCCGGCACCGGCGACAAAGCCAAAACTCAATCGCGCGCTTTCAAACGAGTCTTGCCGCAGCACGGTGCTGGTCTGCACCCGCACAAACGGGTAACAAGCGCGCACGTTGCCGGGCAGGGTTTCGCCGTCAACGTAGCGGTGCATGGCGCTGCGCAGATGGGCCAGGCTTGATTCGTAAATCTCATGGGCCTTGGCCAACGCGGCCTCCGGGGTGTTGAAACGCGCCGGGGCGATGAATTCAGGTAGGTAGGGCATGGCGCTATTGTGCACATTGCTGACGGTCAGGTAGAGTGAAGACATCTGATTTCAACGGGGAACCGGCATGGCGAATCGTTCTGGCGTTTTGGGGGGTGTTTTGCCCAAACTCATTGGCTGGCTGCTGGGGCTGGTGGTCGCTTTGCTGGCGCTGGCTGCGGGCGGCCTGGTTTACCTGGGCATTCCCAAAAACGCGGCCGGCATGGCGGCCAAAGGCATTTGCTCGGCGGCGTTTGTCGCGCGCCGACCGGTTGAGCAGCTCATGACCCAAGACGTTTTGCCCGCGTCGCCCGTGCTGGGCCTGGTGAAGGTTGCTGTGGACGAAAAAGAAAAACGCGTCACGGGCACGTTTGCCGGCTTCTTCCCGCGCACAGCGCAGTGGCTGCCCACGCGGGGCTGCGTGCTCGATGGTGCGGGCTCAGTCACCAGCGGAGATTCGGTTTATTTTCCCAAAACCGACCGCGAGCCGCGCCCGTGGCCGGATGGCAATGGCCCCTCGCCCAAAGCGCAGTGGGCACCCGGTGTGGACGAGGCGGCGTTGCAAAAAGTGGTGGAGCAGGCCTTCGTGGGCGCGGGCGACCCGCTGCAAGCCAACACACGCGGCCTGGCAGTGCTGCACAAAAACAAGTTGCTCGCCATAAAGACCGCGCCGGGCTTCGAGCTAGAGACACCGCTGCACGGCTGGTCGATGACAAAAACCGTCGCCGGAATGTTGTTTTACAAAGCCAGCATTGACAACGGCTTGCCGCTCAACACGCCCGTGGTCAACGCCTTCCCGATTGGCCGCGAGCCGGCCTGGGTGGCGCCGTGGCGCAACGACGCGCGCAAAGGCATCAAGGTGAGCGACCTGCTCTACATGCGCGACGGCCTGGCCAATGTGGAGAGTTACCAGCCCTGGGACCAGGTGCCCAAAATGTTATGGGGCTCGACCAACGTGGCGGCCTTCGCTGCCGAAGCGCCCTCTGAGGCGCCACCCGGCACACGCTGGCGCTACCTGAGCCAGACGTCGAATTTGCTCGCCGCCGTCACGCGCGCGCGTTTCCCGACCGACGGCGAATACTGGGCCTACCCGCAGCGCACACTGTTCTGGCAAATCGACGCCAACAGCGCCTCGATGGAGACCGACGCCAGCGGCAACTGGGTCGGCTCTTCGTACCTGTGGGCGAGTGTGGGCGACTGGGCGCGCTTCGGGCAGTTGATGCTCGATGACGGCAAATGGGGCGAGCGCCAAGTCATCCCCGCCGGCTGGCTGGCCCGCGCCAAAACGCCTTCCGCAGGCGGCCCGGGCCAGGGTTACGGCGCGCAAGTCTGGCACTACGGCAACCCGCAGTCCGGCACCTGCAAGGGCCGCGGCATCCCGGAAGACACGCTGGCCATGGGCGGCCATTGGGGCCAGATGGTGGCGATGATCCCCTCGCGCGACGCCGTGATCGTGCGCCTGGGCTGGACTTTTGACCGCAGCCAGTTTGATGGCTGTGCGTTGATTGCGGAGGTGTTGAAGGTGCTGCCGAAGTGAATGCACGGCGCAGGTTCAAGTCCGCAATGGGCTTTAAGCGGGTGCGGCAACACCAACACTCACGACCAATTCAAATTGAGCTTGCGATGGGAGGTCGCGCAGTCGCGCAGATACAAATTGATGAGACTTTGATAGGGAATGCCGGCATCTTGCGATATTGACTTGAAATAGCTGATTGATTCCTCATCAAGTCGAATGGTAATTTGCTTCTTAAGTTGGGAAGCGTACGGGTTTTTCCTGGCAGTGGTGAAGTCGTATTCTTTGCGCATGGGGCACCTTTCAGGGATAGGACTTTGCTTCTTTTGTACTTGCTTTGCGGGCCGAGATGATTCGTATGACGTTGCCCTCACTGCGGTAACAGTGGCAAACCAGGAGTAGCCGCAACGCCCCGCTCAACCCAAGCAATACAAAACGATCTTCATCTTCAGAGTGATCCGGGTCGTCAATCAATTTGGCTCGCTCGTCGACGAAAACCGATTTCGCCTCTTCGAAGCTGACTCCGTGTTTTTTTGCATTGGCGGCAGATTTGCGCTCATCCCACTCAAAGCTCAGATTGCTCATCGTTGAATTTTAACTACAACGTAGTTTTAAATCAAGCAGACGTTTGGCGGATCAGTCCGCGCATACTTGATTGGCGCCCGCCCGGCGACAGGGCCATGCGCGTGCGGTTTTGGGGTGGAAGTTCCGCGCGGACGGAAAAATTCGTGCGAGACGGTGCTCGCGGAATTTTTTGCTGGGGCATTCAGAGGCCGCTACCGCAACGCGTTCCACCCCAAAGCCCGGTCGCATGGCCCTATCACCGGGCTTGGTTGTTTTTTGACCGTTTGAGCTGACAGGCGTTATCCAGCGTGCCGCAGAAAGTCCGCTCGCTTGAAGGGTTGAACGTCTTCACCGCACATCACCGCTTTTGTCTCCTGGCTCGAAGAGAGGTGAGTACTCTGAGAGTTCTCGCTGAGAGCCAGGGTTTGGCATGACAGAAAAGAAAGCTTCTGCTCTAACCAAAAAACCATCGACTTCACCCTCGAAGACTTCATTCAATACGAGCTTGCAGCCC
>JANOYE010000134.1:0-7375 GCA_031428695.1 Rhodoferax sp.
GGTTTTGAGGCGACCGACTTTGGCGGCTCCGGCTACGACGAAACCACGGCCGCGCCGCTGAAACCTTGATCTGACAACACTCGCCGCTTTCGCCTCGGATCCCGCGCAATCCCGCGGCAGGCGTTTTGCCGAACCCGCCGCGCTCACCCGCACCGCTTTCCAGCGCGACCGCGACCGCATCGTCCACTCCACCGCGTTTCGCCGCCTGGTCTACAAAACCCAGGTGTTTCTGAACCACGAAGGTGACTTGTTCCGCACCCGGATGACACATTCGCTCGAAGTGGCGCAACTGGGCCGCTCCATCGCCCGCAGCCTGCAGCTCAATGAAGACCTGGTCGAGGCCATCGCCCTGGCGCATGACCTGGGCCACACCCCGTTCGGGCACGCCGGGCAAGACGCCCTGAACGACTGCATGAAAGCCCACGGCGGCTTTGAGCACAATTTGCAGAGCCTGCGTGTAGTGGATGTATTGGAGCAGCGTTACCCGCAATTCGACGGGCTCAATTTAACCTTTGAAACGCGCGAGGGCATCTTGAAACATTGCTCGCGCGCCAATGCCGAAAAACTCGAAGCGCTGGAACTGGCGCAAGGCGGCGACCCGGCCTTGGGCGGCGTCGCCAGGCGGTTTTTGGCGCACACCCAGCCCAGCCTGGAAGCCCAACTGTGCAACCTCGCCGATGAAATCGCCTACAACGCGCATGACATCGACGACGGCGTGCGTTCCGGCCTGATCACGCTGGAGCAGTTGGAGGCGGTGCCGCTGTTTGACCGCTTCCGGCGCGAGACGTTGGCGGAGTTTCCCGGCCTTGGGCAAACCACGCAAGGCAGGCGGCTGTTGTACGAATCGATCCGGCGCATGTTGAGCGCCCAGGTGTTTGACGTGATCGACGCCACCCGCGCTGCCATTCACGCGGTTCCGGGCCCAGACCTTGCAGACGCCGACGCTGCGCGACGCTGCGCGCCCTTGGTGCAATTCGGCGCCGCGATGCGCGAAGGTTCGGCGCTGCTGAAGCAGTTTTTGATGCGCAACTTGTACCGCCATCCTCAGGTGATGCAAACGACCGACCAAGCCCGCGTGGTGGTGAACGAGCTGTTCAGCCACTACCTCGCCACCCCCGGTGAGATGCAGGCCGACCATGCCGAGCAGGCCCGCAAGTCGGGTCTTTCCAGCCAAGGCGAAACCGGCGTGGCCCGCGTGGTGGCCGACTACATCGCCGGCATGACCGACCGCATGGCCGCGCGCGAGCATGAGCGGCTCAGCGGGCGGCGTTTGCTTCAGTGACCGAGAAGCCCGCGCCACATTCGCGCGCAATTGAACCGGCCACCGTGGTCATCTTGGCCGGCGTGGTTGCGGCGCTGCATTTGCCCAAGCTGATTCCGGCGCTGCCAGTGTTGCAGCTGGAATTGGGCCTGAGCCTGGTGCAGGCGGGCTTTCTGCTGTCAACCGTGCAACTGGCGGGCATGACGATGGGCTTGCTCATTGGCTTGGCGGCAGACGGGCTGGGCCTGCGGCGCAGCATGGTGGCGGGCCTGGTCACGCTGTCGCTCGCTTCTGCTGCGGGTGGTTTTGCAGAGGGCGCATTGGCGCTGCTGGTGTTGCGCGTGGTGGAGGGGCTGGGTTTTTTGCTGGCCGTGACGCCCGCGCCAGGCCTAATCCGCCGCATGGTCGCCCCAGAACGCATGGGCAAATTGCTGGGTGTTTGGAGCGCCTACATGCCGTTTGCCACCGCGCTGGCGCTGCTGGGCGGGCCTTTCGTCATCGCGCGCCTGGGCTGGCAGACGTTGTGGTGGCTGCTGGCGGCCCTGACGCTGCTGTTGGCCGCCGGGGTGTGGCGGGTGGTGCCCGAAGACGCTTTGGCGGTGCGAAAGACGCCTGCAGCCAGCCCGCACTCGGCTTGGCAGCGGCTTCGTTCAACCTTGACTCGGCGCGGCCCGTGGCTCGTCGCGTTGTGTTTTTCGGTGTACGCGTTCCAGTGGCTGGCAGTGATTGGTTTCCTGCCCACCCTGTACGCCCAGGCGGGTGTGGCACTAGGCGCCTCGGCAGCGTTGACCGCTCTGGCCGCCGCCGTCAACATCATCGGCAACATCGCTTCGGGCCGCCTGCTCAGCGCGGGCAAACAGCCGCAAAATTTGCTGTACTGGGGTTACGCCGTGATGGCATTGGCGGCTCTGCTGGCCTATGGCGATTGGCTTGGAGAGCGGTGGTTCGGCCTGGATGCGGGTGGCAAGTTCGCGCTGCAATATGGCGGCATTTTGATCTTCTCGATGGTGGGCGGCATCATTCCGGCCACCCTGTTTGCCTTGGCGGTGAAATTAGCACCCTCGGAATCCACGGTTTCCACCAGCATCGGCTGGATGCAGCAGTGGTCAGCCATCGGGCAGTTTTTCGGCCCTCCTTTGGTGGCGCTGGTGGCCAGCCGCATGGGCGGCTGGCAGTGGACGTGGGTGGTCACGGGCGCCTGTGCGCTCGTCGGGTTGCTGTTGGCGCAGCAGGTGGCCAAGCTGTTGCGCCGGTCGCTAGAATCTTGACGACACTATCGCCCTTGGGAGGGATGCTTGAGTTTCCTGAATGAACTTAAATCGAAAGCCAGCGCGCTGCAGTCCGAGCAAAGTGTGCAGCAGTCGCTCACGGCAGCCAACGTCCAAGCGACTGAAGCGGCGGCAAAAACCGCGTGGTTTTACATTGCAGATTTGGCCCGGCAACTGGATGTGATCCAACCCGACGGGCCCGCCCTCAACCTGGACAACAAGACACACTGGCCAGCGATGAAGCTGACAGGATTCCGCGCTGACAGCCGCAAGAAGAGGCTGAACGACGCCGACGTGTTTGACACCATCGCGCTGGCCTGGCGCATTGTGCCGCGCAACGGGGCGCCGGTGCCTGGCAGCGTCAGCGCAAATTTTCCGCCGGATCTGGAGCGGATCGAAAAACGCGTCTCTGCGGGGTCTGTCCAGCATGAACGTGTGAATGTGCGCCATCCGCAAAAGGGCACGTTACAGGCGATTCAGTTCAACTATGTGACCGAAGCCAAAGGGGGCGTGACGATCACGGCAGACCACCTTCAGGCCAAACCGCACTTTCGACTGGCCAATGCCAATGGGTTCAGCATCGACAACACCAGTTACCCGGCCAGCCAGATTCAAAGTGGCTTGCTCGATGAACTGGCCAAGCTGATTGTGGGACAGGCGAACCGGTTTGCCTGATTCCCAGCGCGCTGTGCATGACGACGCCGTGGTTGCCGACACGCGCCGCTGGCTGGAGCAAGCGGTCATTGGGTTGAACCTGTGCCCGTTTGCCAAAGCGGTGCATGCCAAGGGGCAAATCCATTTCGCGGTGAGCCCGGCCCAAACACCGGCCGAATTGCTGAGCGACCTGCGCCGCGAACTGCTTGAACTGGTGGCGCTCGACGCGCAAGTGCGGGACACCACGCTGGTGATGGCGCCGGGCTGTTTGCAGGAGTTTTTGGCCTTCAATGATTTACTGGCGCAGGCGGATCGGGTCTTGCTTGAACTTGACCTCGAAGGCATCATCCAAATTGCCCCGTTTCACCCGCAATTCGAGTTTGCCGATGCCGCGCCCGGCGACATCACCCACTTCACCAACCGCGCGCCGTATCCCACGCTGCATTTGCTGCGCGAGGACAGTGTGGCGCGGGCGGTGGAGGCCTTTCCAGAGGCAGCGCTGATTTTTGAGAAGAACAAACAAACGCTGACGGCCCTCGGGCACGCGGGCTGGGACCAGCTCAACCTGGGCGCAAGGCCGCCAAATGACGGATGATGCGCGGATGAAGCCAGCCGCCGTCGCCAGTTCCTTCAAATCAAGCAAATTGCCCAAACCAGGGGCACCGGCCGAACTCGCGCCGGAAATCCGCGCCGGGCAATCCATTGAGTTGCTCAAAGAGCTGCACATCCTCACCCGCGAAGGCAAGCTGAACCAGGATTCGCGGCGCAAACTCAAGCAGGTCTACCACCTCTACCAGTTCATCGAAAAACTGCTGCTGGAGTTGCCGCAAAGCGGTGCGAACGCCACCTTGGCCGACCACGGCGCAGGCAAGTCCTACCTGGGTTTCATCATTTACGATCTGTTTTTCAAGAGCCGCGCGGGCGGGCAGATATTTGGCATCGAGACGCGGCCAGAATTGGTGACCCAATCGCAGGCGCTGGCAAAACAGCTCGGCTTTGAACGCATGCGTTTCTTGAATTTGACGGTGGCCGAGTCGGCCAGCGCGGCAGCGCTACCGGCCAGCTTCGACATCGTCACAGCTTTGCACGCCTGCGACTCCGCGACTGACGACGCCATCGCTTTTGGCCTGCAAAAGAGAGCGACCTTCATGGTGCTGGTGCCGTGTTGCCAGGCCGAAGTGGCGCGGGCGCTGAGCAGCTCTAAAGCGCTGAGTTTGAGCCGCACGCCGCTGGCCGAGCTGTGGCGCCACCCCCTGCACACCCGCGAAATGGGCAGCCAGATCACCAATGTGTTGCGTTGCCTGTACTTGGAGGCCTGCGGTTACCAGGTGACGGTGACCGAGCTGGTGGGCTGGGAGCACAGCCTGAAGAACGAATTGATACTGGCGCGTTACACCGGTTACAAAAAGCCTGCAGCGGGGGAGCGGCTTGCGGCGATTTTGCGGGAATTTGGCTTGGAAGAACTGCTGCAAACGCGTTTCAAACCGCCTTCGCGTGAGGATGTTGCAGTCGCCGTAAATTGAACCTGGCGCGCGCGGGTTGTTCGGGGCAATGCCTTTCACACAAGGGCATTCTTCGGTGGTCTAATGCGTTTTCTGCGGAGGTCTGCCAAGCTGCAAGGGGGCGCATCCTTGACGTGTTAATTCGTTCATTCTTTGGAGGTTGTTATGGGACTACTTGATTCGGTGATCGGCGCAGCAGGCGCCATGCTGGGCGGCCAGCAGCAGCAGCAACAGCAAGGCGGCTTGGCCGGCATGCTCGGCGGGCTGGGCGGCGCGGGTGGTTTGGCGGCGCTGCTGCCGGTGGTGGCGGGCATGCTCGGCAATGACGGCCAATCCGGCGGCTTGGGTGGCTTGCTGGAGAAATTCAATCAAGCAGGCATGGGCGACGTGGCCAAGAGTTGGGTTGGCACTGGTGAAAACGCGCCGATCTCGGGCGACCAGCTCAGCAACGTGCTGGGCGGCGACCTGATGGGCCAGTTGGCTTCCAAACTCGGCATGAGCCAGGGCGACGCCGCCGGCTCACTGGCGCAAATGTTGCCAAGCATCATCGACAAACTCACGCCACAGGGCCAGGCCCCGGCCGGTGGTTTGGGCAATTCAGGCGATCTGATGGGCATGCTGGGCGGTTTGCTGAACAAGAGCTGATCTCAAAGGCTGATCCGGCAGCCTCTGCAGCAAACGGCAATCCCAGCGCGAAAGTGGGCTGATCGTACCCAAATTGGGTATGTTCAGCCCCTTTTTTTCGCCTTACCGCAGTTTTTAAGGATATTAGGCCTCCAAGTCACGAATAATAAGCATACATTGCTATATATAATATAGCAATTTGCGGTTGAAAATCAACCTCCAATTAATTGGGGTCAGATTCCAATTACCATGATGCGGAATCGCGAGATGCGAACTTCGGTTCAGGTTCTCGCCTCATGTCCAAATCTCGAACTCAAACTGCTATGGCCAGACTTCCTCGGCTCACCTTGCCCGGTTACCCCCACCACGTGATCCAGCGCGGAAACAACCGCCAAGCGATTTTTGAGTCCAACGGGGACAGGCAGTTTCTGCTCAATCTGCTGGCAGAAAACGCGGAAAAGTTCAACGTCGCCATTCACAGCTACGTGCTGATGAACAACCACTTCCACCTGCTGGCGACGCCGCAAACTTCTGACGGTTTGCCCCAGATGATGCAGGCGGTGGGGCGGCGTTATGTGCGTTTGTTCAACGACTCGCGCCAGCGCAGCGGCACCTTGTGGGAAGGGCGCTACAAATCCACACTGATCCAGTCAGACCGTTATTTGTTGGCCTGCATGGTCTACATCGACCTGAATCCGGTGCGTGCCGGGTTGGCGGCCTCGCCCGAGGAATTCGCGTGGTCCAGTTACGGCCACTACGCCGGTTTGCGGGTTGACCCGCACATCACGCCGCATGGGCTGATCTGGCAACTTGGCAACACGCCGTTTGCGCGGGAAGCTGCGTATGTTGAGTTGGTTCGCAACGGAATCTCAGACAAAGAGAAGGCCGATTTGACGCAGTCCGCGCTGCGCGGTTGGGCGCTTGGCGAGGGCGATTTTGTAAACGAGCTGCAAGAAAAGACTTCTCGGCGCGTACACAAAAGCAACGCTGGGAGGCCAAAATTGATAAAAACTGAGGAAGAAAAACCCTGAAATTCCTTTATTCCATAGAAAATACTCGCTATTAATTTTAATCTGTCCCCAATTAAAACTTGACTAATAAATTCAACAATTAATTGGAATCTGACCCCAATTAATTTGTTTGAAACTTATGTTGCGGCGCACTAAAATCTGACTCCCTTTCGGTTTTCAGGAGCGCACCATGACTTTGGCTGCAGAGATCGCCCATCTTCAACAACACGGGCTGTATTCATCCGCGCAAGAGCATGACGCTTGCGGCGTGGGTTTTGTTGCGCACATCAAGGGGCACAAGTCCCACGACATCGTTAAAAACGCGCTGAAAATCCTTGAAAACCTCGACCATCGGGGCGCAGTCGGGGCAGACAAACTCATGGGTGACGGCGCGGGCATATTGATCCAGTTGCCGGATGCGCTTTACCGCGAAGAAATGGCTGAAAACGGCGTCGGCCCCACCGGCAAACGCGGCGTGACGCTGCCTGCACCGGGTGAATACGGCGTGGGCATGGTGTTTTTGCCTAAAGAACACGCATCGCGAATGGCCTGTGAGCAGGCGCTTGAGCGCGCGGTCAAGGCCGAGGGCCAGGTGCTTTTGGGTTGGCGTGACGTGCCTGTCAACCACGACATGCCGATGTCGCCCACCGTGCGTGCCAAAGAGCCGATTTTGCGGCAGATTTTCATTGGCCGCGGCAACGACGTGATTGTGCAAGACGCGCTGGAACGCAAGTTGTATGTGATCCGCAAAACCGCCAGCGCCGCCATCCAAAACCTCAAACTCAAACACAGCAAAGAGTATAACGTGCCCAGCATGAGCAGCCGCACGGTGGTCTACAAAGGCCTGTTGTTGGCCGATCAAGTTGGTGTTTACTTCCGCGATTTGGAAGATGTGCGCTGCGTCTCAGCTCTGGGCTTGGTACACCAACGCTTCAGCACCAACACCTTCCCCGAGTGGCCGCTGGCGCACCCGTACCGCTATGTCGCCCACAACGGCGAGATCAACACCGTCAAAGGCAACTACAACTGGATGAAGGCGCGTGAAGGCGTGATGTC
>JANOYE010000135.1:0-17426 GCA_031428695.1 Rhodoferax sp.
CTGTAGGCAATAATGGCGGCATGACCCCTTCACCCACCTACAGCCGACGCCTGGTCGGCTGGTTGTCCCTGGCGCAGCTCATCAGCTGGGGCAGCGTGTTTTACCTGTTCGCCCTGGTGATGGGCCCGGTGGAGCGTGAGCTGGGTTTAAGCCGGGTGGAGTCGTCCTTGGCCTTCAGCCTGTGTCTGCTGGCCGACGGCTTGCTCGCCTTCCCGGTGGGGCGCTTGATCGACAAAGGTTACGAGCGCGCAGTCATGACCACCGGCTCGGTGCTGCTGGCGCTGGGCCTGGCGCTGCATTCGCAGGTGAGCGGCCTGGCTGGGTTTTACGCGGTGTGGGTGCTGTTGGGCGTGGGCATGTCGATGACGCTCTACCAGGCGGTGTTTGCCGTGGTCACGCGGCGTTACCCGCACGACTTTCGCCGCGCCATCATCACCATGACGTTTTTAGGCGGGCTGGCCAGCACCGTGTTCATTCCGCTCTCGTCGTGGCTGATTTCGGCGCTGGGCTGGCAAGGCGCGGTGTGGGTGCTGGCGGCGCTGAACCTCCTGGTTTGCGCGCCGCTGCATGCGGTCTGGTTGAAAGGCGCGCCGAAGCAGGTGGTGGTTGATCCTGCCGCTTCCTCAGGCCCGGCGGCAGATTTGACGATCGCCCCCGCGCGCGCCCGCAACCCCGCGCCCGCCACCCTGGGCGCCCACATGAAAAGCCCGCCCTACCTGTTGATCGGCCTGGCCATCGCCTTCATGACGGTGGCCACGGCGGCGCTGCCCTCCCACATGGTCACGCTGCTGCGCGAATACGGCCTGGACGAGCGCTGGGTGATCGCCGTGCCGGCCAGCATTGGCGTGTTGCAGGTGCTCGGCCGCCTGGTGCTGTTCTTCTTCGAGAGCCGCCTGGATGTGCATCTGGCCAACCGGCTGATTCCCGCGCTGATGCCGCTGGGGCTGCTGCTCTTGGTGGCCGCGCCGTTGCTCACCACCACCACCAGCCCGTGGATGTTGCTGTTTTTGATGGGTTTCGTGCTGCTGTGGGGCATGGGCAATGGCATGTTGACCATCGTCAAGGGCACCGCCATGGCGCAATACGTGAGCCGCGAACACGTCGCCTCGCTCAATGGCGCGCTGGGTGTGCCGCTGGCGCTGGTGCGCGCCGCCGCGCCGCTCGGCCTGGGGCTGTTGTGGACAGCGCAAAGCGGTTACCGCAACGGCTTGGTGGTGATGATCATCATGGGCCTGGCCGGGGCGGTGGCGTTGACGGTGGCGCAGCGAATGGCCTTGTCATTCACCGAGAAAAATCTCTAAAAAAACTATTTATTTACAAATAATAGTCAAAAAATCACCAAAAATAGTATCAAATTCAATGCAATACTTGGCCTTTTCACGTGACTTAAAGGCGCTAAATTACCTCAACAAATTTATACAAATACAAATTCCGGTTCCAGCGTCAATCTTTCCACACTATTTGATGCCGAATGGTGAACGGCGCCATGCGTTCTTTGGCCAGTTGCTCGGCCTGGGCGCGGCTTTGCGGGCTGGCGGGCCGGGATGAATTGGCTGAATTGGCATTTGGCGCGGCTTTTAACGTCACCGTGGCCAGTGTGCCGTGGGTGCCGTCAGCCCCCACCTCCACGTGCGAGAAAAAGTCCAGGCCGTCTACCTCAAGCGGCGTCAGCAACTTCGAGAACACCTCCCGCGCCGCCATCCAGCGCAGTTGCGGCTTGAAGACTTTGCCCACGCCGGTCAGCGGAATCGCGTCGATGATCAACACCGCCACGGGAATGGCCGCGCGCTCGGGCGTGCGGGCGCGCACCCACTCGTGCAGCTCGCCAGAGGTTGCTGTGGCACCCGGTTTGAGCTGCACGTAGGCCAGTGGCAGCTCGTCCACCCGCGCATCGGGCTGGCCGACCACGGCGGCCAGCGCCACCGCCGGGTGCTGGTAGAACACCTCCTCAATCGGCATCGGGTCGATGTTGTGGCCGCCGCGGATGATGAGGTCTTTGGCGCGGCCGGTGATCCACAAATACCCTTCGGCGTCCAAGCGGCCCAAATCGCCCGAATTCACCCATCCGGGCTCAACAAACGCGTTTTTGTTGTGAACGTCGTTTAAATAACCACTGAACACACCGGGCCCAGCCATGGCGATGACGCCGATTTCGCCCACGGCGCAGTCGCCCGCCAGCTTGCCATCTGCATCCACCCGCACCACCCGCACGCGGCTGTAGGGCACGGCATGGCCGACGGTGCCCAGGCGCAGCGGGCGGTCGCTGTAACTGATGGTGTGCACGCTGCTGGTTTCGGTCATGCCGTACACCTCCAGCACCGGCACCTTGAAATGGCTGTGGAACTTCTCGCCCACCGCCACCGGTATGGCCGAGCCGCCGCCGCTGAAAATTTTGATGCAGCTCACGTCCACCCCCTCCCACGGAATGGCCGCCGCCGCCGCCAGCACCGTGGGCACGCCGCCAAACACCGGGCAGCGAAACCGCTCGATCAGCTTCCAAACATTTTTCACCGCCGCCGGGTTGCGCCAGCCAGAGGCCGACAGCACCACCAGGCAATTGCCCGCCGCGAAGCTGGTGAGCGCCTGTGTCAGCGCCCCGCCCACGTGGTACAGCGGCAGGCCGAAGAGGAGCGTGTTGCCCGGCTCTGAGTTGCCCTCCAGCTTCAACATCACGTTGCAGACCCAGGCCTGGTAAACCTGGTTCTCGTGCGTGTGGCGCACCAGTTTGGGTGTGCCCGTGGTGCCGCCGGTGTGGAAGTAGGCGGCGGTGTCGTGGCGTTGGATGATTCGGCCCGAGGTCAGGCGGTCGCTTGGGAATTTGGCCAGTTGCGTGTCGAAATCGAGCACCTGTTGGCCAGGCGCCGCGTTGCCTGCGCTGGCAAACCCGCCTTCACCAGCCTCCCCGCCAACCGCAAGAATCGCCTTGAGCGACGGCACCAGCGCGCGGATTTTCTGTACCTTGTCCCAAAAGTCAGTGCCTGCATTGGGGCCGTGCACCACCACCACTTTGGTGCCCGCCGCGTTCAAAATTTCGGCCAGCTGGTGCGGCTCCAACAGCGGGTTCACCGGGTTGGCGATGCCCGCCGCTTCGGCGCCGAACAGAGCGTAAAAATTCTGCGGCACCAAAGGCAACAGCAGGCTGACCACATCGTTCGGGCCGACGCCCAGCGCGGTAAACAGGTTTGCCGCCTGCGTGACACGCGCCAGGAACTCCGCGTAGGAAAGCACCGAGGCAGGCTCGGCCGGGTCGCAAGTCGGCAAGAACTGAATCGCCGGTGCCTCGGGGTTGTGCCGCGCCCCGATTTGGATGGCCTCGTAGGTGCTGGCCGCCTCCAGGCGTTCTGCCAGCGGCACGGCTTCGATGGCGGCAACGTCGGCGGCGCTGGTCAACGAGGGCCGCAGCTTGCCCATGCGGCGGTCGATCAAAATCGCCCGCGCTAAATCGGCGCTGGAGGGCGCTGGGTGGGTGGCAGGGGTGGCGGTGGCAGTTGTCATGGGTCTCCTTCGTTATCTTCGGATTCTTGGGGTTTTTCGCTTTGGCCTTCAGGCGTTCAACGCGACTTCGGCTTCAATCTCCACCGGAATGTCAAACGGCAACTCGGCCATGCCCACGGCGCTGCGGGCATGCGCGCCCACTTCGGGGCCGAACACGTCCAGAATCAAATCAGAAAAGCCGTTGATCACCATCGGCTGGCGGTTGAAGCCCGGCGCGGAATTGACCATGCCAAACACCCGGCCCCATGCCGCTATGCGGTCCAGGCTGCCCAATTCGCGCTGCAAGCTGCCCAATATCGCCAAGCCCACACTGCGCGCCGCCGCGGTAGCCTGCGCCTCGGTGAGCTCGCGCCCGACCTTGCCAAACGGCCCCGCCACGCTGCCGTCGGCATTTTGCGGGCCATGCCCAGAGACAAAGGCACGCAGGCCCACCACCCGAACGAATTGAAATGGGAACACCACACCAGCAGGGACTTGGAGTGGGGCGGGCAACACCAGGCCAAGGGTTTGGATGCGTTGGTCGATGGAGGTCATGAGTTAGCGATTTCAACAAATGAATGGCTTTGAAGGCATTCTGCCAGCGCCCATGCCGGATGTCGCAGCGGGTTTTCGGCAGTCCTGCACCAGTTTCACGCTAGACGCTGCGGGCCACGGCGCGTAAACTGAACTTCACGCTGAACTTCACGCCAAACCACACAGCCCCCACAGGCTCACACAAGGATGGTCGCCATGAAAAACGCTTTCAAACTCTTTCTGAAATTCACCGCCTTGGCGCTCGCAGCCGCGCCGCTGATCGCATTCAACGCCCACGCCGCCGAAGTCAAGCTGCGCCTGATGGAAACCACCGACCTGCACATGAACATGCTGAGTTACGACTACTACCAGGACAAACCGACCGACCAATACGGCCTCTCCCGCGCCGCCACCCTCATCAAAGCCGCCCGCGCCGAGGTGTCCAACAGCCTGCTGTTTGACAACGGCGATTTGCTCCAAGGCAACCCGCTGGGCGATTACGTTGCCAAGGTCAAACCGCTCAAAGCCGGCGAAGTGCATCCGGCTTACAAGGTGATGAACCAGCTGGGTTACGACGCCGCCAACCTGGGCAACCACGAGTTCAACTACGGCCTGCCCTTTCTGCGCCAGGCGATTGCCACAGCCAACTTCCCGTATGTCAACGCGAATGTGTTTCTGGACGAGAAAAAACCTGCCGGGCAAGAGTCCCACGCCTTCACGCCTTACGTGATGTTGGATCGCCAGTTGACCGACGCCAGCGGCGCGCGGCACGCCATCAAAATCGGCGTCATCGGTTTTGTGCCGCCGCAAATCATGCAGTGGGACAAAGCCGCGCTGGAAGGCCGCGTCATCGCCAAAGACATGGTCGAAGTGGCCAAAAAGCTGGTGCCCGAAATGCGCGCCAAAGGGGCGCAATTGGTCATCGCGATTCCTCACTCGGGCATGGAGCGATCCGCGATTGGCGCCTTGGCCGAAAACGGCGTCACGGGCCTGGCCGACATTGCCGGCATCGACGCCATTTTGTTCGGCCACTCGCACGCCGAATTCCCCTCCAAAGCCTTCGCCAACTTCCCCAAAGTGAACATCGAACGCGGCACCATCAACGGCATTCCCGCCGTGATGCCAGGCCGTTGGGGCGACCACCTGGGCGTGATTGACTTGACGTTGAACAACGACGCGGGCGCGTGGAAGGTGGCCGCAAGCCAAGCCTCCATCCGCCCGATCTTTGACCGCGAGGCCAAAAAATCCATCGCCGCGGAAGACGCCATGGTCGCGCTGACCGTGGCCGCGGAACACGCCGGCACGCTCGAATACGTGCGCAACAAAGTCGCCTTCAGCAGCGCGCCGATCTACAGCTATTTCGCCCTGGTGGAAGACGACCCGTCAGTGCAAATCGTCGCCAACGCGCAGATCGCTTACGTGAAACGCGCACTGGTGGGCACACCGCACGAAAAGCTGCCGGTGCTCTCGGCGGCCGCGCCCTTCAAATCCGGCGGGCGCCAGGGCTGGGACTACTACACCGACATCCCCGCCGGGCCCTTGGCCATCAAACACGTGGCCGATTTGTACATCTACCCCAACACCGTCAAAGCGGTGTTGCTCAGCGGCGCGCAGGTGCAGGAGTGGATCGAAATGTCTGCCGGGCAGTTCAACCAGATCAAACCCATGGCCGAAGGCGGCACGGCGCAACAAAGCCTGGTGAACAACGCCTTCCCCTCCTTCAATTTCGACACGCTGGACGGCGTGACCTACGAGCTGGACTTGACCCAGCCGGCCAAATACGCGGTGAACGGCAGCCTCGCCAACGCGGGCGCGAACCGCGTCAAGAACCTGTCGTTTGACGGCAAACCCATCGCCAAAGACGGCAAGTTCGTCGTTGCCACCAACAACTACCGCGCCTTTGGCGGCGGCAATTTCCCCGACCTGAAAGCCGACAAAGTCATCTTCGACGCGCCCGACGAGAACCGCCAGGCGCTGGTCGAACATTTGACGCTGGCTGACACCCTCTCGCCCAACAAACAGGTGAACCCGACGGCCGACGGAAATTGGCGCATCCAGCCCGTCGCCGGTGTGAAACTGACGTTTTTGAGCGCCAGCGCCGCCTCGCGGTATCTGCCGTCCCACCCGAACATCAAGCTGGTGAAAGACAACGGGGATGGGTCGGCGTTGTATGAGTTGGGGCGGTAAGCCGGCGAGATTTTAAATGCGCGTTCTGACCACGCTCTTGTGCCAGTTGGCCTTGTCTGCCAGCGCCAGCGCCGCCTCGCGTTTCTCGCCGGAGCAACGGGTGAAAGCCTCAGAAGACGCGTTTGCAAAAGCGCGCGTTGCCGTGGTCGGGCGGGTGGTGGAAGTGACGGCCAGCGGCATCGCCAAAGTGCTGGTGCTTGAATCCTTCAAAGGGCCCGCCAAAGGCGAGTTGGTCGAAGCCCGGCAAGACTTCGGCCTGTGCACGGGGCCCAGCAAAGGCCAAACATTCACGGCAGGGGAAGAGACCTTCATCCTGTCGTTCGGCCCTGCTCCCACGGCCTGCGACAAACTGCCGACTGACAACTTTCTGCTGGAAGGCATGCGGTTCATCGTCAAGGGGAAATGACGGGCTGGGGCGGTTCAGTTCCATTGGATTTGGCGCTGTTAGATTGCTACTATTAATATAGCTAAACACTCAATAAATATGTGACTTGGAGGCTCATTTTTCTTAAAATATTGAGTTGAGCAGTCAAAACTCACTCAATCAACCCCATTTTGGGTATTTTTGCATGGCAAACCGCCGACAGCCAGCCAAGCGCCCCTGCGCCGCTCCGCCATAGGTCGAAGGCGTGTCTTTACCTATTGTTAGCTGCCAACCCAGGAATTTGCATGCGGCTACAGATTGTTTGTACGATCCTCACCGCGAAGAATTGTTTATATTGAACACTGCAGAGCGGGCCAGCTGTCAACAAGTCAGCTTGGAAGGCGGTCCACCGATTGGACTTCTCGACAAGCGCATCCCCGGCTGGTAGTGAGGGAAACGCCTGGGTTCAGGTCTTTCGCTCTCGCATCATCGCAATGGCTGCTGGCAAGTCTTGCCTTTCATCCCGCAACAACCAAACCCTCCCGCAGCCAGGCAACGTCTCTGCATCTGGACGACTTTAGGCGCCCGTGTCGCGGTCTGCGACACGCCTGCGACGTATGAAGGAGCGGCACAGGGGCGCTTGGCGGGTTGCCGGCGGGCTTGCGTGCACCAAGGGCGCCCGTCGGCCAATGAGTCAAAGGGCTCAGACTGAAGAATCGCCCGCTCAATGAACGCCGACCAGAAACGCTGAAGGCGGCAGGATCGGGATGCCGCGCCAGGGGAGCAGCACAGTCAAATCGCCATCGCTTGAGAGAATCATTTCCGCGTTGGCGGTTTCGGCCAGTTCTAAAAACAGGTTGCCTTTGGCGTCACGGCAGTCGGTGACCGTGATCGTCACCTCAAATCGCGTGGCGCGCTGTATGAAGCCGGACACAAACTGCGCCCGGCTGGCGAGCGGTCGATAGGCTTCAATCTTGTCGGCCAGCAAGACGCGTTGCAGCTCGGCCAATGTGGAATGGGAAGCGCACACGTCAAACAGCAACCAGGCTTTTTCAAGCGCCAGCGCGGGAATGGACTGGGGCCGGATGGCGGCGCTGACCAGCACGCCCGTGTCGATGACGATGCGCCGCTCAAAGGGCATGGCGAGGCCTGTTCACCCTCTTTACGGGTGGCGCTGGGCCTGTCAACGCAGGGCCTTCACCCTGCCCGCCACGTCTTCATCCGTCAAAGTGGCCGCGGCCTGCGTCATCACAGCGGGCAACACCTCCGCGCGGTATTGCGCGTACCAGCGGGCGGCTTCTTGCCTGCGTTGGGTGACGTCGGCCAGCGCCTGCATGTCGTGCCCGGACACCACGTAAGCGACTGTGCGCCCGCGCCGCGTCACGGCGATTGGATCGCGCTGCGAACGATCCACCAGCTCGCCAAAGCGGCTTTGGGCTTCAACTGAAGTTACTGTCATCATGTTAAACCTCTGAAATGGCTATTTCATATGTTTCATTTTGCGCTTCAGAGGCTTTCCCGGCAAGTCAGTTTTTTGCCCCCACCAACCCAAACCCTCCCGAGGCCGGATATGCGAGACTCATGCGTTGATCAACGCCGCACCAAGGATTCCAAACCATGCTGACCATCCACCATCTGGGCAAATCACAGTCTGAACGCATCATCTGGCTCTGCGAAGAACTCGGGCTGGCTTACGCGTTGAAACACTACGTGCGCGACGCGGTGACGATGCTGTCGCCGCCCGAGCTCAAGGCGCTGCACCCACTGGGCGCCGCGCCGGTGATCACGGACGGCGCGCTGGTGTTGGCGGAGTCCGGCGCCATCGTTGACTACATCATTGCAAAATATGGCGGCGGTCGGCTGGCGCTGGGCCCCACGCACGCCGATTTTGCGCAGTACCTTTACTGGTTTCACTTTGCCAATGGAAATCTCCAGCCGAACATGGGGCGCAACATGCTGCTGCGCCGGCTGAACCTGGCGCCGGATGACGCCACCCTGCTGGCCATGAAAGGCCGGCTGGACCGGGTTTTTGATCTGATTGAAGCGCGCCTGGCCAGCGCGGCCTACCTGGCCGGCGACGAGTTCACCGCAGCCGACATCATGGCGGTGTTTTCGCTCACCACCATGCGTTACTTCATGCCACGCGACCTGGCCCTGTACCCGCACATCCTGGCCTACCTCGGCCGCATCGGCGAACGCGCGGCTTATCAGCGGGCGATGCACAAGGGCGACCCGGCCATGGCGACTTTGTTGACGTGATCATCCCCCCAACCGATTTCCAAAGCGAGAGAAGATGAAAAAGACTGTCCTGATCACCGGTTCGGCCATCGGCATCGGCCGCGCGTGCGCGCAGGCCTTTGGCTTGGGCGGCTACCACGTCGTCGTCACCGACGTGTTGGAAAAAGAGGGCCGGGCGCTGGCCGCTGAACTGCCCAGTGCCGAGTTCCAAAAGTTGGATGTCCGCTCCACGGCCGAGGCCAATGCCGTGGTGGCTGCGGTGGAGCAGCGGCATGGTGGCATTGACTGCATTGTGGCCAACGCGGGCATCGCGCACAAAGTGCCGCTGGCCCAACTGAGCGATGAGAAATGGGATCAAACCTTTGATATCGACCTCAAAGGCATGTTGCGCGTCATCCGGCCTGCGCTGCCCCTGATGAAAACGCGCAAAACGGGCGCCATCATTTGCCTGTCATCGCTCATGGGCACGCACTATGGTTGGGACGAGCATGTGCATTACTCGGCGGCCAAAGCGGGCGTGGTGGGCCTGGTGCGCGGCTTGGCGGTCGAGCTGGCGCGCGAAGGCATTCGTGTCAACGGCGTCGCGCCCGGTTATGTGCGCACGGCGCAACTGTTGTCGGTCGAACATTCCATGGGGCCGCAGGCCGACAAAGCTGGCAGCTACATCCCTATGGGGCGCATCGGCGAGCCAGACGATATTGCCGACGTCATCCTCTTTCTCGCGTCGAACGCCGCCCGGTACATGACCGGGCAAGTGGTGGCGGTGGACGGCGGCTTGTTGGTGGGGCGGAATTGAGCCCGGGTTGCACTGCTGTCGGATCCAACCCAGGCGACCGATGGCCTTGTAAGAATCGGCAGGCCGTATCGACGACTGGGCTGACGATTGCGGAATGCACCGAAAAGCAATTAGGGCGCTGATAACATCGCCGGTTTGCCCCAATTCAAACCCAGGAGTCCCTCTCATGAAAACCCTGTTCCTTTCCGCGGTGGCCGCAGCCACCACTTTGCTGACCTTCAACGCCATGGCGCAAGCCAATGCGGGCGCAGCCGCAACGGCACCGGTTGATCCTTCTGCCTTTGTCAACCAAATCGAGTCCACATTCGGAAAGTTCGAAGGTTATCGCCGTGCCGGCGCGAAGGGCATTTGTGCCTTGGGAGAGTTTGTCGGCAGCTCAGACGCCCGCGCCCTGTCAAGCGCCTCGGCCTTTAGCGGAAAGCCTGTGCCAGTGGTGGTGCGGTTCTCAGTCGGCGGCGCCAACCCGAAGGCGCCTGATAACGGCAAATCCCAACGCAATTTGGCCCTGCAGTTCAACCTGCCCGACGGCGAGGTATGGCAGATGGGCAATATCTCTGCGCCTGTTTTTGGCGCGTCTTCACCGCAGCAGTTCATCGCCCTGCTGGCCTCGCGCCAGGCGGACCCTGCAACCAAACAGGCTGACCCAGCCAAAATCAAGGCGTTCAATGATGCCAACCCCGAAGTGCTGTTGCAGGGCAAACACTTTGCGTCGCAACCCGTGCCTGCCAGTTTTGGTGCCGTCAATTATTGGGGCGTGCATGCCTATGGATTTGTCAACGCCAGCGGGGCCAAGCAGTTTGGCAAGTGGATTTTCGAACCCGTGGGCGGCCAGCAAGGCCTGACCGACGATGAGGCAAAAGCCAAAGGCGTCAGCTTCCTTTTTGACGACCTGCGCCAACGTGTGAAAGAGGGCAAAGTGGCCTTCAACTTCAATCTTGAACTGGCGCAGGCAGGCGACAAAATAGACAGCGCAACGGTTCCGCTGCCTGAGGGCCGCAAGAAAGTCAATTTAGGCACGCTGAAAGTGACCTCTGTTTCGGAAGATGGCGGCGGCCCTTGCCTGACGACTACCTACAACCCGATGGTCATGCCCAAGGGCATCGAGGCCTCAGCCGATCCAATGTTGCCAGCTCGCGCCGCACCTTATGCCATCTCGCTGGGCAGACGCCTGACGGAAGGCGCAAAGCAGCAGTAAGCCCGCCCTCGCGATGCGGGTGATTGACTGGACTGGGCCGCTCAAAGAATAATGCGGCCGTGGGTCTCGCAATTGCTGCAAGACTTGCTATGCCGGTAGTAGCAGTGGAGCCACTCAAACTGCCGAGCCCACAAAACCGCCCGAGGGTCTTTGCCCATGCCAGAGTCTGCCAAGCCTGATCCACACCGCGCCGGCAAAAACTCCCCCGAGGCCATCGTGGCAGAGGACGGCGCGCAGCTGGATTTCCGCAACGACATGAGTTACGCGGACTACCTCCATCTGGACGAGTTGCTGAACGCACAACACCCGCTTTCGCCCGCGCATGACGAGATGTTGTTCATCGTGCAGCACCAGACCAGTGAACTGTGGATGAAACTCATGCTGCACGAGTTGCGCGCCGCTATTCGTGCGGTGGCGGCAGACGACATGCCGCACGCGTTCAAGATGCTGGCCCGCGTGAGCCGGATCATGGAGCAGCTGGTGGGCGCCTGGAGCGTCTTGGCCACGATGACGCCGCCCGAATACACGGCGATCCGGCCTTACCTGGCCAACTCCAGTGGTTTCCAGAGCGCGCAATACCGCTGCATCGAATTTGCGCTGGGCAACAAAAATGCCGCGATGTTGAAGCCGCACGCGCATCGGCCCGGCCTGCTGGCCATGGTGGAGGCCGCGTACCGCGCGCCCTCGCTGTATGACGAAGCGCTCAAGGCCTTGGCCCGGCGCGGCCTTGAAGTTCCGCCTTCACACCTAACACGCGACTGGACGCAACCTTATGAAGCCAGCGAAGGCGTGCAACAGGCCTGGACGCAGGTTTACCGCGACCCGCAGGCGCATTGGGACTTGTACCAACTGGGCGAAAAACTCACGGACCTGGAAGACGCATTCCGACAGTGGCGCTTCCGCCACGTCACTACCGTGGAGCGGGTGATCGGCTTCAAGCGCGGCACCGGCGGCACCGGTGGCGTGAGTTACCTGCGCAAGATGCTGGAGGTGGTGCTGTTTCCGGAGATTTGGAGTTTGCGGACGGCGCTTTGACCACGCTACGGCTGCGGTTCGAAGACGGGCCGACGGCGGAGCCTCAGTCAATTCAAATCAGATGCTATTATTTATATAGCAAAGTAAACGCAATACACGAGACTTGGAAGGTTATTTCCCACTAAATTGCTCACTTGACGGTTAAAATTCAGTCGATAAACCCCATTTTGGGTATGACTTCATCGAAAATCGGCTTTTACGCCGCTTCAGCACGACGCTGGGCTCTGGGGCGCTGATCATTTAGCGCATCGGTTTTCACAGGTTGTTGACTGCGGGAGAACTCAACCTTGAAAAGTATCAGGCGCTTTGAACTGAAGATATCGAGTCCGGAGTCAGCGTGGCAATCGTTTTTTAATTTTGATTTCGTCCACCACTTTATCAAAGTCAGATTTATATTCGCGATCCTGAATCACACGAAACTTTTCGTACTCAAAGACAGCATGTCTTTCCGCGATCTCTCGCTTAACTGTTCCGTGGCTTTCCAGAACAGCGTACTCGTTGAACTGCAAAAACCCGTCTAACTTTTCCGCCCAGGCATTCATGGTCAACGGTTTTTGTCTGCGAGCAAAACCTTCGGCAAAGTCCAAGTACATAGACACCAGTCTGTCAAGCTCATTAATCTCATTTTTATTCAAATAGTTCTTCCCGATGGTCACGTCCCGCTTGGTGATTTTCCCCCTCTTACCTTCGTTCTCCCACGAGTTGAGCCCCATGTGTGGCTTGGTCGAGTCCGCTCGCAACTCAATAAGCTCGGATGAGGTGTGCCCATGGATGGCATAGTGCAGCTTGTCCTGGACATGGGCGTAGAACTGGTGTGAGGTAGGTGAGTTCTGGTCATAATCGATGCTGCACTGAGCATAAATGTCAGTGATTTTTTGATAAAACCGACGCTCCGATGCACGAATCTCCCTGATTCTCTCAAGCAGATCATCAAAATAGTCTTTGCCAAAAAGCTGTTTACCCTGCTTTAGCCGATCATCGTCTAAGGCATAGCCTTTGATTAAGTACTCCCTTAGAACCGTCGTTGCCCATTTTCTAAATTGAGTTGCTTGTAGAGAATTTACGCGATATCCAACCGAAATAATGGCATCTAGGCTATAAAAGTTCGTATCGTAGTTTTTGCCATCAAAAGCAGTAGTCCGGAATTTCCGGACTACTGATAGTTCATCTAGCTCAGAAGTTTTAAAAATATTTTGTAAGTGCTCACTAACTGTCCCTACTTCCACATCGAAAATATCACTCATGCCCCGCTGTGACGCCCAAACGGTATCGCCTCGGACGAGAACCTGTACTTTCACGGTTCCATTGTGGGAAACATAAAAAAGGAACGGCGATTCGTCTTTCAGCTCGCTTCCAATATCAGCAGGTGGGGCGGTAAGCGTGTCTGCTAACTGAGCCCTGCGTCCGCGCATTCCTGTACGCAAGTGGTTTGACTCAATTGTGGATGATTCGACAAAGTCCTCGGCATCAAGATCGACACCAAGACCTCTTGCTAGGTCGAGTAATTTAGGCTGCCAGCGAGCCGGTATGACGCCCGCTTTGGCCCAATAGGCGACTGTGCTTTGCCCCTTGTTGACGAGACCAGCTAACGCCGTTTGCCCACCAAATTTTTCGATGATTTGTCTTGCATTCATAGCCACCTCGTAATCAGTTAATTTGATTTTAACATCAATTCAATTACCAAAATCAAAAAAAACTTTGGATAAAGACCGTGCCCGAGCCGTTGAGCGTATGCGGTCAAGTCTCGATCTTTGCTTCTGGTAGCCGAAGTCCTCACGCAGCCAGTCAAGCGCCCTTGCGTCCCGACGACTTTAGGCGCCAGTGTCGCGAACAGCGACACGCCTGCGACGTATGGAGGAGCGGCGCAGGGGCGCTTGACTGGCTGTCAGCGGCCTTTGAAAAGGCAATGAGCCAAATGGCCGGCGCGAATTGCAGTGTCATTCAATATCCAGGGCAAACATGGCCGCAAATCATCTGGCTCAGGCGCGACCGATGACGACGCCAAACGCGACTACAAGCGGGAAGGCAAGGGGCAACACCGTAAAACGCTGGACGAAGAATTGTTCGCAGGATCGACGCTTGAATCACTGCCGCCCTTGCGCTGCCAGATAAACCGCGTTGCGCTCCCGTTTGCCAACTGCAACCACGACGACCACCAGTTCGCCATCCCGCACCTCACAAACCAGCCGGTAGCCTGCGTCCCTGAGCTTGATTTTGTAGCGGTCCGGGTGACCTGAGAGCTTTGCCGAAGGCACTCGGGGTGTGACTAGGCGCTCGGCCAGCTTCTTTTTGAGCAGGGTGCGCAGGTGACCGTCCAGGCGGTGCCACTCCTTGAGCGCTTCCTCCTTGAACTTGAGCTTATAGGTCATCCAGCGTGACCGCAATTTCGGGCTGATTGCGGCGCTGGTCGGCCAGGGCGTTCAGCTCCGCGTCATCCAGCCGCTCCATCAGGCTGGCATAGGCTTGGGCCGGCACGCAGTAGAAAGCGGTCTCATTGCGGTTCAAGATGGCCACCGGTAAACCTTCGCCCGCAGCCACTGTGGCCATGGGATTGCGTTTGAGTTCAGAGACGCTGGCCGTGGCGGCAGTAAGCACGAGGTTTGACATGTGAAAACTCCAAAGGACTCGATCTGTTCAATTTTGCTAGAGACCTCATTTTAAACATTAATTAGTTTTTATTTAGGTCTCATTTTAGGTCTTGAATCACTCAACCAGTGAATTTCGACCGAGTTAGATAGAATATATCCCATATTGCAAATATGGGTGACCCCTATGAAAACCACCATCGACATTTCTGACGCGCTTTTTGAGCAAGCCCGCGCCCAAGCCAAGGCGCGGGGGGTGACGCTGCGGGCATTGGTCGAAAGCGGGCTGCGCTTGGCGATAGCCCAATCCAGGCAAACTGCCCAAAAGTTTGAGCTGCAGGATTTCAGCTTTGGTACGCCGTGGCCACAGGGCGATCTTGAAGCGCATTGCGACCCGTCCAAATGGCGTGAAATCGGCAATCCGGCATGGGCCTTGAGAGATGGGGAACTGGTTCGTGTCTATCCCGAGGATGTTTGACGGTGATTGCGGTTGACACCAATGTGTTGATTTATGCCCATCGCGCGGAAAGCCCGTGGCATGGGCAGGCGCGCGGCGCGCTCAAAGCGCTGGCAGAAGGAGGTTTGCCATGGGGAATCCCGTCGCCCTGCCTGGTTGAATTCCTGGCCGTTGTCACTGGATTTCGCGGGGCTATCCAGGCCACTCCGTTGGCAGGCGCTATTGGACAAGCAACTGAATGGCTGCGCGCTCCTCACGCCAGCCTGCTCCACTCGGGGGACAGCCACGCTCAGGTGTTGTTTGATCTGGCAAAGGCCGCCAACCTCAAGGGCGGGCAGTTTCACGATGCGCGCATCGCCGCGATTTGCATCGAAAACGGCGTGAACGAGCTGTGGACGGCAGATCGGGATTTTTCACGGTTCCCGCAACTCAAGACACGCAATCCGCTGGTGGCGGTTTGATTCCGGGCGTTTGACTTCGGGTAGTCAGCTTCAATTTGCCAGCAGCTTGAATCCGGGTTATACTCGCGGGCTCAGCCCAAATAGGGCCGGGGTTTATTAACTGTCTTTCACGCTAGCCTTGGGCGCATTTAGGTGCCAAAGGACGTGCTGACCAATTGAAGTCGGCGCGGTGGAAGTTACGAAAGAAAACAATGAGTCAAAGCAATCGATTGGGGTTGCTGGGACGCAAGGTTGGCATGATGCGCCTGTTTACCGATGAAGGGGATGCGATCCCTGTCACGGTGGTAGACGTATCCAACAACCGCGTGACCCAGGTCAAAACCCAGGAGAACGACGGCTATGTGGCCTTGCAGGTCACATTTGGCGCCCGCAAGGCGTCGCGCGTCACCAAGCCCGCCGCTGGCCACCTTGCGAAAGCAGGCGTTGAAGCTGGTGAAATCGTCCAGGAATTCCGTTTGAGCGCCGATAACGCTGACGCCGCCAAATACGCCGCCGGTGCCGTTGTGCCCGCTGCTGACGTGTTTGCTGTCGGCCAAAAGGTGGACGTGCAAGGCACTTCCATCGGTAAAGGTTTTGCCGGCACCATCAAACGCCACAAAATGAGCTCGCAGCGCGCGTCGCACGGCAACAGCCGTTCGCACAACGTGCCCGGCTCGATCGGCATGGCGCAAGACCCGGGACGTGTGTTCCCCGGCAAACGCATGACCGGCCATTTGGGCGATGTCACCAAAACCACGCAAAACCTCGACGTGATCCGCATTGACGAAACACGCGGCTTGTTGATGATCCGTGGCGCTGTGCCCGGCGCGCCAGGCGGTTTTGTCACGGTGCGCCACGCCATCAAGGCCAAGCCAGCCGTCGAAGCAAAGGGAGCGAAGTAATGCAACTTGAACTCCTGAATGACCAGGGCCAGGCGACGTCGAAATACGATGCGCCCGAGACCGTGTTTGGTCGCGAATACAACGAAGACCTGGTGCACCAGGTGGTGGTGGCGTTCCAGGCCAACGCGCGTCAGGGCACACGTGCCCAGAAAGACCGCGAACAGGTCAAGCACTCCACCAAGAAGCCGTTCAAGCAAAAGGGAACGGGCCGTGCCCGCGCCGGTATGACGTCTTCGCCCCTGTGGCGCGGCGGCGGTCGGATTTTCCCGAACATGCCGGACGAAAACTTCAGCCACAAGATCAACAAGAAGATGTACCGCGCCGGCATGGCTTCGATCTTCTCGCAGCTGGCGCGCGAAGGCCGCCTGGCGGTGGTTGACTCAATCAAGGTTGACTCGCCCAAGACCAAGCCGCTGGCGGCCAAGTTCAAGGCGATGAACCTCAACTCCGTGCTGGTGATCGCCGACGAAGTTGACGAAAACCTCTACCTCGCCTCCCGCAACCTGGTGGGCGTGCTGGTGGTGGAGCCCCGTTACGCTGACCCAGTGTCGCTGGTGCATTACCGCAAGGTGCTGGTCACCAAGGCCGCGATGGACAAACTCAAGGAGATGTTCGCATGAGCCACGCTGTACACCCAACCAAATTCGACGAAGGCCGCCTGATGCAGGTGCTCGTCGCTCCCGTGGTGTCTGAAAAGGCCACCATGATTGCCGAAAAGGGCAACACGGTGACCTTCAAGGTGCTGCAAGACGCGACCAAATATGAGATCAAGGCAGCAGTGCAATTGATGTTCAAGGTGGAAGTCAAAGGCATCTCGGTCGTCAACACCAAAGGCAAGGCCAAGCGTTTCGGCAAGTCCAATGGCCGCCGCGACAACGTTCGCAAGGCTTATGTGACGCTCAAACCGGGTCAAGAGCTCAACCTCGGCGGGGAGGCTGCCTGAAAGGGCGTAATACATCATGGCTGTCATTAAAATGAAACCAACTTCACCAGGCCGTCGTGGCGTGGTGAAGATCTCGCGTGACCATCTGCACAAAGGTGAACCGTTTGCAGCGCTGTTGGAGCCCCAGTTCCAGCACGCAGGCCGCAACAACAACGGCCACATCACGACGCGCCACAAGGGCGGCGGTCACAAGCACCACTACCGTGTGGTCGATTTCGTGCGCAACAAAGACGCCATTCCGGCGAAAGTGGAACGCATCGAGTACGACCCCAACCG
>JANOYE010000136.1:0-8145 GCA_031428695.1 Rhodoferax sp.
TGCCGTGGGCCACGGCAGCGAGGTAACTGGCCTTGACTTTGGCGGCGTCATCTACACCGGCGGGAACCCGGTGGGTGATGAGATCGACCAAGGTCGCCTCTTCCCCTTGGGGTGGCAGCTTCAACAGCTCGATCACTTCGCCCGTCTGCTTGGCCGACAGCGGCAAGGGCGGAATGCCCTGGGCGGCGCGTTCCGCGACGTGGGCGCCGTAGGTGCTCAAAAATTCGTTGCTCATGGTTTCACTCCTTCTTAATCAAAATCGGCTTGCGCCCATCACAAAGTTTATCGACAGCCAGGCCTAACGCGTGGCTGGCGCGCTGGCGGCTGGCTGGCTGGCGGCGGGTGCACTGGCGGCCGCCTCTGGCGCGTCCATGAAGCTGCGCCCCGGGGTTTTTGCCAACGCCTGGGCCACTGCGGCTTGCGCTGGGCTCATGCATTCGTCGGCCAGTCGCTGCCCCGCCTTTTGGTTCATCAACATGGATTTGTTCGCCACCTGTATCCACACCGCGCCAGCCTTTTTGTCTTCGAGACGCACGGCGCCGGTCGACGTTTCCACCGGGAACATGCGGTATTTTTTGCCTTTGGTCGACACGTCAAAATAACCTGGCGATTTGGTGTCAGGCGCAATGGTGACGGACTGGCCCAGCTCGCAGGGCAGCACACCCACGTGCACACGTTCTGCAATGGCCATTTCTCCTGGTGTCAGTGCGGCATCTGCAGCGCTGACTGCTGCGGCAATCTGCGGGGATTTGGCCTTGATCTCCTGGCGACTGGTTTGCCCCTGCGCGGCGGCACCTGTGGCGGCCAGCAGCAAGGCCGCCACAAGGCTTGCGTTGCTGATGCATTTTTCTGGCGTCATGGCGGCCCCGGTCATTGGGCTGGTGTGCTGAAATATTTCTGCACCGACACCGGCATCGGGCGGCCAGTTTGGCCCGCCCGCTCCAGCACCTGCCAGTAATAGCGGTAACTCGCTCGGTCGTGAAGGCGACCAGCGGCATTGATCGGCGCCCATTGCGCTTTTTCGGCAGCAACCACGATGTCTGCCGCTTCCTCAATTTCCCCGGAACCCGGCGCCAATGCCTCCAGAATCGGGCGGATCTGGCTGGGGTGAATGCTCCACATGCGGGTAAAACCAAATTCGCGCGATGCCCGCAGCGCCGCCGTTTTCATGGCAGCCATGTTGGAGAACTCGGTGATCACGCTGTGCGACGGCACCTTGCCCGAGGCATGGCAAGCGCTGGAGATCTCCAGCTTGGCCCGCGTGATAAGCGGGTGCTCAAACTGGCCCAGTTTCCCGGCCGTGGACACCACCTCCAATGCCGAGGCAGGGATGGCGCCACCGTGGCTGGAGACAAAATCCATCATGCCAAAACTGAGGGACTGGACGCGCGGATGCGCAGCGATCGCGAAAGCGTTTTGTACCGCGTTGGCGGATTCAATCAAGGCGTGCAGCGGTATCGGGGTGGCGCGTTTAAGTTTCGCGGCGGCCTGGTCAATGACTTGAACTGCGAAGTCAATATCGGCCACCGATTCCACTTTGGGGATCATCAAATGGCACCAGACATCCCCCGCGCCCTCAACCAAAGTATGGATGTCGCTGCGGAAAGCCGCGTGGTCTGCCGGGTGCACGCGGGCGGCAATACGCGGCGCTTTGGCCGGGCTGTGTCGGCCAGCCTTTGAATAGGCGTCAAGCGCTTGGCGGGCCAGGCTCACCACCATCTGGGCATGCAAGGCCTCACCACCGACGGGTGCGCCGTCTTCGCAATCCAGCGTCACATCAAACATGCAGCGGCCAAACTCCTCGGTCATCTCCCGCTGCAGCGCCAGGCTTTTGAGCATGCGCGCCTCCACGCCGCTGTAATGGTCGCAGACGGGCAACAGGCCAGTTGCGGCCTGAGCGCCGAGGAGGACTTGCCGAGGGTGCATATCAGGGCATCAGAGCAGGTGTGAAACGCCCGCTTGCTCTTCCTGCAATTCCTTGAGCGTTTTGTTGATCGCCGCCTGGCTGAATTCATCCACAGCCAAACCTTCGACCACTTTGTATTCGCCGCCCGAACAGGTTACGGCAAAACCGAACATGGTGTCTTTCGGGATGCCGTATTGGCCGTCTGAAGGGATGCCCATCGTCACCCATTTGCCATTCGTGCCCAGCGCCCAATCACGCATGTGGTCAATGGCAGCGTGGGCGGCCGAGGCGGCCGATGACACTCCGCGCGCTTCGATGATGGCCGCACCGCGTTTGCCCACCGTGGGCAGGAAGGTGTTGGCATTCCAGTCGTGGTCGTTGATCATGTCCTTCACACTCGCGCCATTGATTTGGGCAAAGCGGTAGTCTGGGTACATGCTGGGCGAATGGTTGCCCCACACGGCCATTTTTTCGATGTCGGCCACGGCCTTGCCGGTTTTGCTGGCCAATTGCGAGAGTGCGCGGTTGTGGTCCAGGCGCAGCATGGCGGTGAAGTTTTTGCGCGGCAGGTCAGGCGCGCTTTTCATGGCGATCCAGGCGTTGGTGTTGGCTGGGTTGCCGACCACCAGCACTTTGACGCTGCGGCTGGCCACAGCGTTCAGGGCTTTTCCCTGGGCTGTGAAAATTTGCGCGTTGGCGGCGAGCAAATCGGCGCGCTCCATGCCAGGGCCACGGGGGCGGGAACCGATCAACAAGGCGTAATCCACATCTTTAAAAGCCGTCATGGGGTCGCCATGGGCTTCCATGCCTGCGAGCAGCGGGAAAGCGCAATCTTGCAACTCCATCATCACGCCTTTGAGCGCCTTTTGCGGGCCCTCAACCGGCACTTCCAGCAGGCTCAAAATGACCGGCTGGTCTTTGCCCAGCATCTCGCCGGAGGCGATGCGAAACAAGACGGCGTAGCCGATTTGACCAGCGGCGCCAGTGACGGCCACACGCACCGGTTTTTGAACGGGTTTGTTGCTCATAGGGAAACTCCAGAAAGTAGTGAGAGATCTTGAAAAAAGCGTGCCCAAGTTTACCCCTGAAAACCCTGATAACGCAATTTGTCTTATGTCTTATATAAGATATCATCGGGGTCACTTTAATGAGACGCCATGGCCCTTCCCGCCTTCAGCCCGTTGTACCAGCAAATCAAAGCCTTGATATTGCAAAGCCTGCTGTCGGGCGAGTGGAAGCCCGGCGAGGCCATCCCCAGCGAAATGGAGCTGGCGGTGCGTTACCGCGTGAGCCAGGGCACGGTGCGCAAGGCGATTGACGCGCTGGCCGACGAAAACCTGGTCATTCGCAAACAAGGCAAAGGCACCTTTGTCACCACACACGTCGAGCAACACGCGCAATACCGCTTCCTCAAGCTCATCCCCGACAACGGCGACGCCAATAGTGAAGGCCCGGCCGAGCGCGACATCATCGAATGCAAACGCCTGCGCGCCAGCGCCGACGTGGCGCGGGCGCTGGCGTTGAAGCCTGGTGACGCCGTGTTGCAGGCACGCCGGGTGCTCTCGTTCGCCAAACGCCCAACGATTCTGGAAGACATCTGGCTGCCCGGCGGCCCGTTCAAGGGCCTCACCGCCGAGCGACTAAGCCAGTACCATGGCCCGATGTACGCCCTGTTTGAAACCGAGTTCGGCGTGCACATGGTGCGCGCCGAAGAAAAAATACGCGCCGTGCTGGCCGACTCGGAGACCGCCCGCTTGCTCAAAGTGCCCGTGCATTCAGCGCTCCTGAGTGTGGAGCGCGTCGCCTACACCTACAACGACGCGCCCATGGAGCTGCGCCGTGGCCTGTATTGCACCGAGACCCACCACTACCGAAACGCGTTGAGTTGACTGGAACTGGTTCGCCATTCCTTTGAAAAATTCCTTTGGATTTCGCGCCTCAATTCAACCCAAATGGGGCAATTTCACGTGGCGAAAAAGAAATCATTCTGCCTTGCAATAGAATTTTGCCCGTGCCCGCAGCTTTTTGCGAAAAATTACAACCCGGTTACCACCTTGAAAGCCCCTCCATGACAGAGCTGGTAAAACCCACCCGAGCCGATCGCCCCGAATTCAGAAACATCAACGTCTTTAAGGACTTGCCTTCCTATCGCCTGCCGGCCGCAGGCATTGTCTCGATCTTGCACCGCATCAGCGGTTTTCTGATGTTTTTGCTGTTGCCCTTCATCATCTGGATGTTTGACACCTCCATTTCCAGCGAAATCTCGTTTGCCAAATTCACCGGCCTGTTTGAACGCGGCACGGGGATCTTCGCGGGCTGGTTCATCAAACTGGTCGCTTTGGCGTTGATCTGGGCCTACCTGCACCACCTGATTGCTGGCGTTCGGCACCTCTGGATGGACATCAGCCACGCAGCGACCACCAAAGAATTCGGCAAAAGCTCAGCCATGACGACACTGGCTTTGAGTGTTGGCCTGACGTTGATTCTGGGCGCCAAGCTGTTTGGCCTCTACTGATATTGCACATTTACAACGAGACAACCATGGCTGTCAATTACGGTTCTAAACGCATCGTCACCGGTGCCCACTACGGCTTGCGCGACTGGTTGGCGCAACGCGTCACGGCGGCGCTCATGGCGCTCTTTACCATTTTGCTGCTGGCGCAGGTGTTGTGGGTCAAAGGCCCCGTGGGTTATGACTTGTGGGCCGGCATCTTCGCCGCGCAGTGGATGAAGGTGTTGACCTTCACCGTCATCATCGCGCTCATCTGGCACGTGTGGGTTGGCATGCGCGACATCTGGATGGACTACGTCACCTCCAGCGTCGCCTTGCGCCTGGTGCTGCAGATGTTCACCATGGTGTGGCTGGTGGGTTGCGGCGGTTGGGCGATTCAGGTGCTCTGGCGCCTGTGAACCAGCAAGCCTTCCCCATAAATATCGACAACAGAACATGACTTATTCCCCCACCAAACGCAAATTTGATGTCGTCATCGTCGGCGCCGGCGGCTCCGGCATGCGCGCCTCGCTGCAACTGGCCCGCGCGGGCTTGAACGTCGCCGTGCTGACCAAAGTCTTCCCCACCCGGTCCCACACCGTGGCAGCGCAAGGCGGCATTGGCGCTTCTCTTGGCAACATGAACGAAGACAACTGGCACTACCACTTTTACGACACCGTCAAAGGCAGCGACTGGCTCGGCGACCAAGACGCGATCGAATACATGTGCCGCGAAGCGCCCAACGTGGTGTATGACCTCGAACACATGGGCATGCCGTTTGACCGCAACCCCGATGGCACGATTTACCAGCGCCCCTTCGGCGGCCACACCAGCAATTACGGCGAAAAACCTGTGGAGCGCGCCTGTGCTGCGGCCGACCGCACTGGCCACGCCATGTTGCACACCTTGTACCAGCAGAACGTGCAGGCCAAAACCAGTTTCTTTGTGGAATGGCTGGCGATGGACTTGATCCGCGACGCCGATGGCGACGTGGTTGGCGTGACCGCGCTGGAGATGGAAACCGGCGACCTGCACATTCTCGAAGCTAAAACTACGCTGCTGGCCACTGGCGGCGCGGGCCGCATTTTCGCCGCCAGCACCAATGCTTTCATCAACACCGGCGACGGCCTGGGCATGGCGGCACGGGCCGGCATTCCGCTGGAGGACATGGAGTTCTGGCAGTTCCACCCCACGGGCGTGCACAACGCGGGCGTGTTGCTCACCGAAGGCTGCCGGGGCGAAGGCGCAATTTTGCGCAACAGCAACGGCGAGCGTTTCATGGAGCGTTACGCGCCCACGCTCAAAGACCTGGCCCCACGCGACTTCGTCTCGCGCTGCATGGACCAGGAGATCAAGGAAGGCCGGGGCTGCGGGCCCAACAAAGACTACATCAACCTCGACATGACCCACATCGGCGTCGCCGACATCATGAAGCGCCTGCCCAGCGTGTTCGAGATCGGCCACAACTTTGCCAACGTGGACATCACCAAAGAAGCGATTCCTGTGGTGCCAACGATCCACTACCAGATGGGCGGCGTGCCCACCAACATCCACGGCCAGGTGGTCACGCAAAACGACGACAACCAAAGCATGGTGGTCAATGGCCTTTACGCCGTGGGCGAATGCTCTTGCGTGAGTGTGCATGGCGCCAACCGCCTGGGCACCAATTCGTTGCTCGATTTGCTGGTGTTTGGCCGTGCGGCCGGCAACCACATTGTTGAGTTCAACAACAAGAACAAGCTGCACAAACCGCTGCCCGCCGATGCGGCCGCAGCCACCATCGCGCGCCTGGAGCGGCTGGACAACGCCACCAGCGGCGAATATGCCCAAGACGTGGCCAACGACATCCGCGCCACTCTGCAGCAACATGCCGGTGTGTTCCGCACGCAGGCTTCCATGGACGAAGGCGTGGCCAAGGTCGCCGCCCTGCGCGAACGCGTGAAAAACATCAACCTCAAAGACAAGTCGAAGATTTTCAACACTGCACGAATTGAAGCGCTGGAAGTCGAGAATTTGATCGAAGCCGCCGAGGCAACCATCGTCTCCGCCGCCGCCCGCCGCGAAAGCCGGGGCGCGCATAGCGTAGACGACTACGCCGACTCGCCCAAGTACCCCAATGGCCGCAACGACGACGAATGGCACAAACACACGCTTTGGCACAGCCAGGGCAACCGCCTCACCTACAAGCCAGTGCAGATGAAACCCCTCACCGTTGAGAGCGTGCCCTTGAAGACACGATCCTTCTAAACGCTGCATTCAGACCGCGCCGCACACCTCACCCGACATTCGAGAAAAACAAATGGCCAAACGCACGTTCTCCATCTACCGCTACGACCCGGACCAGGACGCCAAGCCCTACATGCAGACCATCGAGGTGGAACTCGACGGCTCCGAGCGCATGTTGCTCGACGCGCTGGTGAAGCTCAAGGCGATTGACCCGGCCATCAGTTTCCGACGCTCCTGCCGCGAAGGCGTGTGCGGCTCCGACGCCATGAACATCAATGGCAAAAACGGCCTGGCCTGCCTGACCAACATGCGCACGCTCACCGGCACGATTGTGTTGAAGCCCCTGCCCGGCCTGCCCGTCATCCGCGACTTGATTGTGGACATGACGCAGTTCTTCAAACAATACAACTCGATCAAACCGTATTTGATCAACGACACCATCCCGCCCGAAAAAGAGCGCCTGCAAAGCCCCGAAGAGCGCGATGAACTCAATGGCCTTTACGAATGCATTTTGTGCGCAAGCTGCTCCACCGCCTGCCCGAGCTTCTGGTGGAACCCCGACAAGTTCGTTGGCCCCGCTGGCCTGTTGCAAGCCTACCGTTTCATTGCCGATTCACGTGATCAAGCCACTGCCGAGCGGCTCGACAACCTCGAAGACCCGTACCGCCTGTTTCGCTGCCACACCATCATGAACTGTGTGGACGTGTGCCCGAAGGGTTTGAACCCAACGAAAGCGATTGGGAAAATCAAGGAAATGATGGTTTTGAGGACTGTCTAGTCAAAGATGGATGAACTGATCGATGAACGCGCCCTAAGCAAACTCAAATGGCGTTGCCGCCGGGGTTTGCTGGAAAACGACCTCTTCATCGAGCGGTTTTTTAAACGGTTTGAATCATCGCTGACGGCGTCCCAAGCGGCTGGGCTCACGGCTTTGATGGACTTGAGTGACAATGATTTATTGGATTTGCACCTCGGGCGCAAAGCGCTTGAAGATGTGCCAGAAGCGCCGCAGGGCGGCGACGCAGCAGTCGTGTTGAAAATGTTGAAAGGTGTTGAACAACATTGAAAAGTGTTGAAATTCGCCGGTGAATACCGCAAATAGAGAAGCAAATGAAGGGCAAAAAATGAAACTCGCAGACCACAAAGCCACGCTGACGTTCAGCAATGGCAATCCCAGCATTGAAATGCCCGTGTATTCGGGCAGTATCGGCCCCGATGTGATTGACATTCGCAAGCTGTATGCGCAAACCGGCATGTTCACTTATGACCCGGGTTTCCTGTCAACAGCGGCCTGCCAGTCGGCCATCACCTTCATCGACGGCGACAAGGGCGAGTTGTTGTACCGCGGCTACCCCATCGAGCAACTGGCAACCCAGTGCGACTTCATGGAAACCTGCCACCTGCTCCTGTATGGCGAGCTGCCTGACGCGCCGGCCAAGGCCAAGTTCAGCCGCCTGGTGAGCACCCACACCATGGTCAACGAGCAGATGCAGTTCTTCCTGCGTGGCTTTCGCCGCGACGC
>JANOYE010000137.1:0-18511 GCA_031428695.1 Rhodoferax sp.
GGTCACATGGCGCAAATGTTGCCCGGCCAGGGCATTTAATTAACCACGAACAAGGAGTACTTCAATGCCTCGCGTCAAACGTGGTGTAACGGCTCGCGCCCGCCACAAAAAAGTTTTAGCCCTCGCCAAAGGTTTCCGCGGCCGCCGCGGCAATGTCTTCCGCATCGCCAAAGAAGCGGTGATGAAGGCTGGGCAATATGCCTACCGTGACCGCCGCACCAAAAAGCGCGTGTTCCGCCAGTTGTGGATTGCGCGTATCAACGCCGCTGCCCGCACCTGTGGCCTCACCTACAGCCAGTTCGCCAATGGCCTGAAGAAAGCCGGCATCGAGATCGACCGCAAGGTGCTGTCTGATATCGCCATTCATGACATGCCGGCGTTTGAAGGCATCGTCAACCAGGTGAAAGCCCGCCTGGCGGCTTGATGCTGATGTAGAAAGTTGATGTAGAGTTGCTATCTTTAAAGTAGCTGCTCACGCAATTGATGCAAGGGCTAGGGCTTGAAAGAGCGCTAGCCCTTTGTTTTTGACGGTTTGTTGCCCAACTTAAAAAAATGAACGAACTTGATGCCGAGATCGGCGCCATTGTTGATGCCGCCCGCCAGAGTTTTGGCCAGGCAGCCACCCCTGCCGATCTGGAAAATGCCAAGGCGCAGTTCCTCGGCAAAGCGGGCCGCATCACCGAGTTGATGAAAGGCATGGCGGCCCTGAGTGTCGATGAGAAAAAATCGCGCGGCGCTGCTGTCAACGTGGCCAAACAGGCGATCGAAGCAGCCCTGACCGCGCGCCGCCAAGCGTTGGCCGATGCCGAGCTGCAATTGCAATTGCAGGCTGAAGCGCTCGACGTGAGTTTGCCAGGCCGACAACGCGGGCAGGGCGGTTTGCACCCCATCTCCCTGGCGCTGGAGCGCATCGAGGCCATTTTTGGCTCGATGGGTTTTGATGTTGCCGACGGCCCTGAAATTGAAAGCGACTGGTTCAATTTCACCGCGCTCAACACGCCTGAAGACCACCCGGCGCGCTCCATGCACGACACGTTTTACGTGGAAGGCGGCTCCGAAACAGCACCCAACCTGCTGCGCACCCACACCAGCCCGATGCAAATTCGCCACGCCGTGCAACACGTCAAGAAACACCGTGCCGCACACCCGCAAGAGGTCACTGCAGAAGGCTTGTTTTGCGGCGCGATGCCCGAGATACGTGTCATCGCCCCAGGCCGCACCTACCGCGTTGACAGCGACGCCACCCATTCACCCATGTTCCATCAGGTCGAAGGCTTGTGGGTGGGGGAGAACATCAGTTTCAAAGACTTGAAGTCGGTGTACCTTGATTTCATCCAGGCGTTTTTCGAGACCAAAGCACTGGAAATCCGCTTTCGGCCCAGTTTTTTCCCTTTCACCGAACCCAGCGCCGAGATTGACCTGATGTTCGCCAGCGGGCCGCTCAAAGGCCGCTGGCTCGAAGTGTCGGGTTCGGGCCAGGTACACCCGCAGGTGATCCGCAACATGGGGCTAGACCCTGAGCGTTACATCGGTTTCGCCTTTGGCTCCGGCATTGACCGCCTGGCCATGCTGCGTTACGGCGTGAGCGATTTGCGCCTGTTTTTTGACGGCGACATTCGTTTCCTCTCCCAGTTCCAGTAATTTACACCGCCCGATTCACCATGCAATTTCCTGAATCTTGGTTGCGCGAATTCTGCAACCCCGACATTTCTACCGAGCAACTTGCCGACGCCTTGACCATGGCGGGTTTGGAGGTGGAAGAGCGCAAACCCGTCGCGCCGCCCTTCACGAAAATAGTGGTGGGCGAAATCAAAGAGGCCATGCAACATCCGAACGCAGACCGCCTGCGGGTCTGCAAGGTGGATGTCGGGCAAGTTGACGCGGCTGGTGCTGCGCATTATTTGGACATCGTCTGCGGCGCGCCCAACGCGCGGGTTGGCATTCGAGTGCCGTGCGCTATGGTAGGCGCCGAGTTGCCGCCGGGCGAAGACGGCAAACCTTTCCTCATCAAAGTCGGCCAATTGCGCGGCGTTGAAAGCCAGGGCATGTTGTGTTCCGCTCGCGAGCTGAAATTGTCGGAAGACCATGGCGGGCTGCTCGAATTGGCGGCAGATGCGCCGCTGGGTCAAAACATCCGCGAGCATTTGAAGCTGGACGACCTGCTGCTCACGCTCAAACTCACGCCCAATTTGGCGCATTGCCTGTCGGTTTATGGCGTTGCGCGCGAGGTGTCGGCATTGACCGGCGCGCCGCTGTTGACGCCCGAATTTCCACCCGTCGCGGTGACATCGGCTGACAAACTGCCCGTCAAAATCAACGCGCCTGACCTGTGTGGCCGTTTCAGCGGCCGGGTCATCAGGCACCTGAACACGAAAGCCAAAACGCCGCAGTGGATGGTTGACAAACTCGCCCGTTGCGGCCAACGCAGCGTGACGGCGCTGGTGGACATCTCCAACTACGTGATGTTCGAGCATGGCCGCCCAAGCCACATTTTTGACCTCGACAAAATCCACGGCGGGCTCGATGTGCGCTGGGGCAAAGCAGGCGAACAACTCAAACTGCTCAATGGCAACACGGTCACGGTGGACGAGAAAGTCGGCGTCATCGCCGATGACGTCCAAGTCGAATCGCTGGCCGGCATCATGGGTGGCGACGCTACGGCGGTGTCTGACGACACGCAACACGTTTATGTCGAAGCCGCCTTCTGGTGGCCCAAAGCCATTGCAGGCCGCTCGCGCCGTTTTAATTTTTCTACCGATGCAGGGCATCGGTTTGAGCGGGGCGTAGACCCGAGCCAAACTGTCGAACACATTGAGCGCATTTCGCAGCTCATCATCGACATCTGCGGCACGGCTGAAACTGTGTGTGGCCCGGTGGATGACCAGCGTGTCAACGAACCCGTGCCCAAGCCAGTCAGCCTGCGCGTGGCGCGGGCAGAAAAAGTCATTGGCATGCCGTTGACTCAGGCGCAATGCGCGAATGCCCTTGTGCGACTCGGTTTGCCGGTTGCCCAAGTCGGCGGCACTGGTTTGCCAAGTGACCCTGCTGTTTTAACGGTCACACCGCCGCCTTACCGCTTTGACCTTCAAATTGAAGAAGACCTGATCGAAGAAGTCGCGCGCATGGTCGGCTACAACAACCTGCCCAACACGCCGCCGCTGGCGCCGGTCACAGCCAATATTCGCAGTGAAACGAAGCGCGGCCCATTCGCGGTGCGGCGTTCGCTGGCGGTGTTGGGATACCAAGAAACCATCAACTTCAGCTTCGTCGAAGAGCGTTGGGAACATGAATTGGCCGGTAACACCCACCCGATCAAGCTGTTGAACCCAATTGCCAGCCAGTTGAACGTGATGCGCTCTTCACTGTTGGGATCACTTTTGCAAGTGCTGAAATTCAACCTCGACCGCAAAGCCGAACGTGTGCGGGTGTTTGAACTCGGGCGGGTCTTTCTGCGCGACGCAGCGGTGAAAAACTCTGACACTTCGGTCGAAGGCTTCCACCAGCCGATGCGGGTTGCCGGTCTCGCTGGCGGGAATGCGGATGCTTTGCAGTGGGGCCGCAAAGAGCAGGGCGTTGATTTCTACGACGTGAAGGGCGATGTCGAAGCGCTTTTGGCGCCAGCCAAGCCCAGTTTTACGCCCGGCAGCCACCCGGCAATGCACCCAGGTCGTTGTGCCCAAGTGGTTTTGAACGGCGCGTCAGTCGGTTTTGTCGGCGAGCTGCATCCCAAATGGCGCCAAGCCTGGGACTTGCCCGCTGCGCCGATGCTGTTTGAACTCGACCTTGCCGCTGTGTTGCATCGCGTGGTTCCAGCGTTTGTAGCCGTACCTAAGCACCATGCGGTGCAGCGGGACATTGCCGTGCTGGTGGCCGAATCGGTCAGCCACGCGGCCTTGATGGCGTCGATCTGGGCCGCCAATTCAACCGGGCTCTTGCGGGATGCGCGCTTGTTTGACGTTTACCGGCCCAAACAGCCGAGCGGCCCCGTCGAGAAAAGTTTGGCTGTCCGCTTGACGCTCAGCAGTGAGGACGCGACACTGACTGACGAACAGATTGACCAGGCGGTTCAGGCGGTGATAACACGGCTCGCGGCCGACGTTGGCGCCCGCCAGCGCGTCTGAAAGCGAAGCTTAAGTGGGTTTGATTGCGATTCCGCGAATGAACAAAAATAGCACGAGGAGGTGACCTGAATGGAATTTGTCGTGGAGAGCCTGGAGACCCCAGCACTGACCAAGGCCCAACTGGCCGAGTTGTTGTTCGAGCAAATTGGCTTGAACAAACGCGAGTCCAAAGACATGATTGACGCGTTTTTTGACCTGATCTCTGCGCGCCTGATCGAAGGCACCGATGTGAAGATTTCAGGCTTTGGCAATTTCCAGATTCGCACCAAAGCGCCGCGACCCGGACGCAACCCGCGCACCGGCGAAGCGATCCCGATTCGCGCACGCCGGGTGGTGACTTTCCATGCCAGTCACAAGCTGAAAGAGCAAATCCAGCTCGACAAGTAATTTCGCTTCTAAATCATCCGAGCAGGGCGTTGCCCCTGCTCGCCGTACGCTAGCCGATGCTTGCGCGCTGTCGTAGTCGGTGCGCCTGCTTCACGGATGATTGAGAAACGAAATACCGTCACAGGATGGCAATGTTGCATACAAAGCAGCATTTCGTTACATTCAAGCCACAGGTAATTTGCACCTTTACACACTGTGGCAACTTAGAGTAACCTCGAAGCTTTCTCTCGTATAGCATTGATTTCAATGGAGAAAGCGCTTCCTGCCATTCCCGCCAAACGATATTTCACCATCGGTGAAGTAGGGGATTTGTGCGGCGTAAAACCACACGTGCTTCGTTATTGGGAGCAGGAATTCACGCAACTGCGCCCGATGAAACGGCGCGGCAACCGCCGCTACTACCAGCACCACGAGGTGCTGATGATCCGCCGGATCCGCGATTTGTTGTACGACCAGGGCTTCACCATCAGCGGCGCCCGCAACAAAATGCAGGAGATCATCCAGGCCGAACGTGACAAAAAGCGCAACGGCGAGGTCATGCTTGATGGTGTTGATGTCCTTGAAATCGCCGATTCCCAATTTGAAGACTTCGACGACACGCGCGTCATTGAAGACCCCCACAGCGCCAGCCACGAGCAACTGTTGCAGGTGCGCCGAGAGCTTTTTGAAATCCGCGATTTGCTGGCGGTATCGTATTGATTTGGCACTGATTTGGCACTGATTTGAGCCGGGGAACAGAGGCGCAGCGGTTATAATTGAAAGCTGATTCGGTGTGTGGCGCAGCCTGGTAGCGCACTTGCATGGGGTGCAAGGGGTCGAAGGTTCGAATCCTTTCACACCGACCAACATCATTTGAAGAAGCCGCTTTGACGCAAGTTAAAGCGGCTTTTTCCATTGGCAAAAGGGAAACCGCAGGGGTTCTGATTGCATTCTGTTGGTACAGTGCTCGTTCATTTGACATCGACCAAAAAGGGCACACCATGGATCTGCAACTCAAAGGAAAACGCGCGCTGGTGACTGGCGGCAGCAAGGGCATCGGCAAAGCCATCGCCCAAGTATTGGCCGAGGAGGGCGCTGACGTGGCGCTGCTGGCCCGCAATGTTGACGCGCTCACGCTGGCAGCGACCGAAATTGCCGGCCTCACCGGGCGCAAAGTGTTTGGCGTGTCAGCCGACACCCGCAGCGACGAACAAGTCAAGGCCGCTGTGGCCGACGCCGTGTTGCGCCTGGGTGGCAGCATCGACATTTTGGTCAACGCGGCGGCGGAACCCGCAGGTTTTGCGGCGCCGCCCAAACTGGCGGAAATCACCGGCGAGTTCTACCAGGCCGAGATGAACACCAAGGTGATGGGCTACATCCGCGTTGCCAAAGCGGTGGTGCCAGATATGCAGGCCAAACGCTGGGGCCGCATCGTCAACATCAGCGGTTTGGCGGCGCGGCAAACTGGCAACGCCGTGGGCAGCATGCGCAATGTGTCGGTGGCGGCGCTGACCAAAAACCTGGGTGACGAGTTGGGGCCATTTGGCATCAATGTCAACGTCGTGCACCCCGGCTTGACGCGCACTGAACGCACCGCGCCGCTGGTGGCAGCACGCGCCGCCGCGCAAGGCGTGAGCGAGGCCGCTGTGGAACAGCAAATGGCGGCAGGAAACTCGATTGTGCATTTGGTTGATGCCGAAGAGGTGGCCTACGTTGTCGCGTTTTTGTGTTCCCCCAAATCAATCGCCATCAATGGCGATGTGATTGCCGCAGGTGGGGGCACGCCGGGGCGGATTTACTACTGAAACGGCGGATAAACGGAGTATTCGGTGCTCTCCAGGCTAAGAAAAATTTCGTTGACTTATAATAATTTATCATTATATGATTAATTAATATTCTTTATTAGTACTAATTTTATAGCAAACTATTCTATTTTTTCGTGACTTAGAATCGGTAATTTTCACACAAAATGTAGACGGAAATTTAATCGATATTTAGGCGCGCTAATCTCGCCGCGCCGCAATAAACCGAAACATTCCGAGACGCCCCAGAGAATATTCCCGGCAGGTGAATAGGCACCATGAAGGCCTGTTCAACAACGCCTCTAAAGGGGAATTTTCATGAAACATTGGCTTAAAAGAACCTTGATCGGCATCGCCGGTGCAGGCATCTTGTTTGGCGGACTCAGCGCCTGTTCTGGACGCCACCACGGCTGGGGCAGCGCCGAAGGTGACATCCAGCAGCAGGCCAAAATGGTCGACTACGCGGGCAAAAAGCTGGATTTGAACGCCACCCAGAAACAACGCTTGACTGTGTTGGCCGAGAAACTTCGGGAGCAGCGCACAGCCCTCATGGGCGCTGGCAAAGACCCACGGGCTGACATCCAGGCACTGGTGGCAGGCGACAAACTTGACCGCGCCAAGGTTCAAACCCTGATTGACGACAAGACCAGCGCCATCAAAACCAAGAGCCCGGAGCTGGTCGCCGCTGCCGCCGATTTTTACGACAGCTTGAACCCAGCGCAGCAGCAGCAAATTCGCGACCTGATGAACCGCCGCCGTGGCTGGCGCAGTTAGCCGCAGTGAGTTCAAGCGCGCCAACCCGGCCCGAGTCGAGGTGAAAATGCCCCATGCCACGCATTTTGCTGATTGACGACGACGCCCAGCTCGGGCCGCCGCTGGCGGCGTATTTCCAGCGTTTTGGCTATGAGCTGGAATGCGCCTTGCGCCCAAGCAGCGGCCTCGCGCGTTTGGGCACTGGCGGCTTCGACGCCGCCATCCTGGACGTGATGCTGCCGGAGATGGACGGCTTTGAGTTGTGCCGCACCATCCGCAAAGAAGGTAGCCCAGCGTCTGACATTCCCATCATCATGCTCACGGCGCGCGGCGAAGTGATGGATCGGGTGGTCGGGCTTGAACTCGGCGCGGACGACTATTTGCCCAAACCTTTTGAGCCGCGTGAGCTGGTGGCGCGGCTGCAAACCGTGCTGCGCCGCCAGCGCAAGCCGGTGCCCGCCAGCTCGGCCCCTGAGGCTCGGCTGCTGGTGTTTGAGGGCTTGCAGATCGACCTGGATACCCATGCCGTGCTGCGCCATGGCGTGGCGGTGGAGCTCACCGGCACCGAATATGCGCTCTTGGTGTTGCTGGCCCACTCGCCCGGCAAGGTGTTCAGCCGCGACGATATCTTGAACCACCTGCGTGGGCACGAGGCTGACTTGTACACCCGCGCGGTGGACATCGTGGTGAGCCGTTTGCGCAAAAAACTCGAACCGTTGGACGGCATTCGAACGCTGCGCAACGCCGGGTATTCGCTGGCGCTGGGGCGTCTGAAGCCGTGAGCAGCCCCGTGAGCGCTGCTGCCGATGTGGCGGGCCAGCCGCCAAGGCCTGGTTGGGGGCAGCAATTGCGCCGCCGCATCGGCCATTCGATCAAGTGGCGCCTGGTGCTGCTGTTTTTGCTGCTGGCGCTGGCCATGAGCCTGGCATTTTTTTACGGCATGCAAAAGACGTTGGCAATTGGCTGGCGCGAAGCGGCGCGCCCGCTGCTGGTCGATTATGTGGATCGCCTGGCCAGTGATTTGGGCAGCCCGCCCGAGGTTGAACGCGCGCGCGCCTTGGTGCAAAGCTTGCCGATCTCTGTGCGCATCAGCGGGCCGCTGGTGAATTTTGACTCGCACCCCAAACACCCGCATCCGAACTGGGAATCGGGAAAATTTGGCGCGCAGGCCGGCAACGAGCGGCTGCTCTCTCGCAAATCCGCAGACGGCCACCTCATTACGTTTGGCTTGGGTGATCTGGAATGGCGGCGTGGGCCAGGCCTGGTCGGCTGGATCACCTTGGCCGCGCTGTTGGCGCTGACGGTGTTGGCCTACCTCTACGTGCGGCGACTGCTCAAGCCTTTGGACGCGATTGGCGACGGTGCCCGGCGCATTGGTTCGGGTGATTTCTCTCAGCCCATTGTTTTGCGCCGACGCGAGCAGGGCAGCGAGCTGGGCGACCTGGCGCACCAGATCAACACCATGGGAGGCGATATTCACCAGATGCTGGAGGCCAAACGTGGCCTGCTTTTGGCCATCAGCCATGAATTGCGCTCGCCCCTGACGCGCGCGCGGCTGAACATCGAACTGCTGCCCGAAACCGGCGGTTTAGACGCGCCCCGAGAAGCCCTGAAACGCGACATGGCCGAGATGGGCCGCCTGATCAGCGACCTGCTTGAATCCGAGCGCCTCAGCAGCCGCCATGCAGCGCTTCATTTGGAGACGACGGATTTGGCGGCGTTGGTGCGGGCAGTGGCGGGCGAATTGGGCTTGCCCGCAGCAACCGCGCCGCGTGTAGAAATCGAAGCGGGTTTGCCCTCGCTGCCATTGGACGCAACGCGCATCCGCCTGCTCCTGCGCAACCTGATGGACAACGCCCTGCGCTTCAACCCGCAGCCAGGTGCGCCATGTGAAGTGACATTGCGGCGAGAGGGCGGCCAGCTGGTTCTTTGTGTGCGTGATTTCGGCCCCGGCGTGGATGGGGCCCAATTGACGCAACTGGGCGAGGCGTTTTACCGTCCGGATGCCGCGCGCCAACGCAGCACCGGCGGCGTCGGCCTCGGGCTGCACCTGTGCAAACTGGTGGCGCAAGCGCACGGCGGCACGCTGGCCTTCAGAAACGCTGTGCCGGGCCTGGCGGTGACGGTCAAATTCCCGATGTCATCTGTCGGGCCGCATCGGCCCTAATTTGCCGTAGCATTGCTCAAGCGGGCAGTTTGGCACCCGCTGTTTTGAATCCGGAAGGACTCCATGCGAAACGCCGATTCAATGGGTGGCCGCCTGCTGCGGATGTGGTCGTGGCTGCTGTCCAAGCTGGTGCTGCTGGCCGGGCTGATGCTCATCATCGCGATAGGCGTTTGGCTCTGGTTCAAGCAGGAGCGCCTGTTGTTCAGGTCAGACGTGTTGCCGGCCGCAACCGTGCTGGCCAGCGCAGCGGACATCACCGAGACTTTTGTCGACGTGAATGGCGCACGGCTTTCCGCGCTGCATCTGAAGCGCGAGGGTGCCAAAGGCGTGGTCTTCTTTCTGCACGGCAATGCCGGCAACCTCAAGTCCTGGTTCGTCAACACCGATCTTTACCGCCAGGCGAATTTTGATCTTTTCATGATCGACTACCGGGGCTACGGCAAAAGCAGCGGGAATATCGACAGCGAAACGCAGTTGCATGCCGACGTGCGGGCGGCATTCGCCAAAATCGCCCCCCAATACGCCGGAAAAAAGATCGTTGTTTATGGCCGCTCGCTCGGTACTGGGTTGGCGGCCAAGCTCAGCGCTGATCTGGCGCAAGAGCCCAAATTGCCGCAGCCCGACTTGACCGTGCTGGTGTCGCCCTACAGCAGCATGGTGGCCTTGACCGGCGACGTTTATCCGTTGATTCCCGAGTCGCTTTTACGGTACCCATTGCGCACAGACCACGCGGTGAGCGGCATCAAAAGCCCGCTGCTGTTGATTCATGGCGCAGCCGACACGCTGATTGCGCCCAGCCACAGCGCCGCGCTCAAGGCCTTGGCGCCCAAGGCAGAACTGCTGCTTGTGCCTGGCGCCGGGCACAACGATATTCAGACTTTTGAGGCTTACCGCAGCCGTTTTGTCGCCGCACTCACTGGCTTGTAACTCTCAGACGGCTTTGATTTGCTATAAATATAGTAGCATCTTACGCAAAAAATACGTGACCTAGAAGCCGTATTTGGATTCAAGGTGGCATTTCAGGCTGGGAAAACAGCGCCACCGCGCTTTTGGCCACCTGGGTCGTGTCGAAGTACGCATACGCGCCCACGCCCATGGCGCCGATGAGCGGCACGAAGCGCGAGAGCGATTTGCCGACCAGTTTTTGCGAGAGCTGCAGGCCGATTTTTTGCGCGATGTTTTGCAAAAGCGCACTTGACGCCTTTTGCACCAGAAACCGTTCTCCCACACGCACCACGACATCACGCAGCGCCTGCGCCGAGACGTGTTTGAACAGGCAATACAACATGTGTTCGCGGCTCAATGTGGCGCTTTTGCCGTGAACAGCGGCAATGTCAGCAACCATCTGCCCCTGCAATTTCCACACGGCCACCAGCTCCGGCAAGAACGTCAACCAACCCAACGGGCCAGGGGGCAGGGCCATGGTGGCGGCCAGAGCGCTGGCTTTGCGGGCCGCATTGCGGGCAATGGCTTGGCAGCGCAGAAGGGCCTGGATTGGGTCTTGCAGCCCCGGCTCGCGGCTCATGGGCACTTTGACGACCAGGCCCAGAATGGCTTCGCCCGCCTTTTCCCGCAGGATTTTGCGTGGGCCAGTCAATGTCAACGATTTGGAGACCATAAGCGGATTATGAAGCGCCCGCCCAACCATTCCCGGCTTCCAGAGCTGCCGCAGGCGGGAAGAAGACCAGGCGCGTCCGGTCACGCGAGGGCGACAACAGGCGTTTGACCAGCAGGCGGTAGACGTCGAGGTCGATGCGGGGTTCACCGTCCGTGCCAGGCTGGTGTTCTTCGGCGTTTTGCTGGAGGTTTGCCAAAACTTCATCAAGATCGTCGTTGTTCTTGGCCGTTGCGACATGGCGCCATTGGTGAAACACCAGCAAGGCGCTGTGCCCAGTCTCGTCGTCGTGTTCACGCAGCCCAATGGCGCCATCGTGCGGCCAGGCGTGCAATGCGCGGATGTCCACGTGGACCGGCGGTTTGCCGCGCCCGTAGGTGGGTTGCAAATCTTCGATCATTTGTTTTGAGAGCAAGAAAGCGCCGACTTCGCCCGCGCAAACCTGCGTTTCGATGCGACGCGTGTTGGCTGCGATGCCGCGATCCCGCGCTGACTTGCTGGCCGTTTGCAACTGCGCCGTCACGCGCTGGCGCAGGTTGGCGCCGCTGCCGATGAACAGCGGCACGGCAGCGTCGCCATAAAACAGGTACACGCCCGGTGAATCGGGCAAAGCATCGATTTGTGTTTCCAGATGCACCGGCAAGCCCAGGGGTGGCTGCAACAGCGCTTGCGCCGCCTCTCGCAGCCGCTCGATGCCGAACTGGTTTTTAGCCTGCGCCAGCCAGGCCAGCACCATGTCCACGTCGCCCAGCGCTCGGTGCCGCGCGTCAGTCTGCAGGTGGTGCCGCTGCATGATGGCGTCCAGCCCATGGCTCTTGAATTGCGGGTACAACTTGCGCGACAGGCGCACGGTGCACAGGCTGGGCACCCGCAAGTCGTGGTTGAGGCGGGCGAATTCGCCACGCAGAAAGCCGTGGTCGAAACCGGCGTTATGCGCGACCAGCACACTGCCTTCGAGCAGGCTCAGGAGCTTGTCGGCCACGTGTTTGAAGCGCGGCGCATCGGCCACCATGGCGTCGTTGATGCCAGTGAGGTTCTGGATGAAATAGGGAATGGGAACGCCCGGGTTGACCAGGGTGCTCCATCGCTCAGCCTCTTTGCCGTTGTCAATGCGCACGGCGGCAATTTCTGTGACGAAGTCGCCGGTGGCGCTGCCGCCGGTCGTTTCCAGATCCAGCACAACGTAGCTGGGCAACATGGGAATCTACCTGGCCTTTATCTCGCGCCGAGGGCTGCAATCAGAGGATATCGACGGTATGAACCGTGTGGCTGGCCAAAGCGCCTGAGTTGCGGTCGGCAAAATACCTTTGCAGCGTCTCCTTCACCGTGCGAAAGGAGATTTCTTCCCAGGGCACTTCGGCCTCGGTGAAGAGTTTGGCCTCAATCGTCTCCACACCCGGCGCGAAGACGTCACTGGTCAACTTCGCCAGGTAAAACATGTGCACTTGGCCGACGCGCGGCACGTTCAAAATCGAAAACAAGCCCTCCATCTCAAACTTTGCGCCGGCTTCTTCGTCGGTTTCCCGCGCCGCGCCCTGCGCCAGGGTTTCACCCAGTTCCATGAAGCCGGCAGGCAACGTCCACTTGCCCCAACGCGGCTCGATATTGCGTTTGCACAGCAGTATTTTGTCGCCAAAGTACGGCACAGTGCCCACCACGTTCAGCGGGTTTTCATAATGCACGGCGGCGCAGTTGGGGCAGACGGCCCGCTCTTTGGTGTCGCCGTCGTCGGGGATGCGGTAGACCACGGCAGTGCCGCAGTTTTTGCAGTGTTTGATAGGGCTTCTGAACATCGCCTCAGTTTACGGGCAAAAAAAAAGACCGGCTAAGAGTCTCTTTTTTTGCGGTTCGAGTTTGAGGCGAGAACTAGGCGCAACGACGACGACAGTGCTCAAGCACGGCTAGGAGTTGCAACAACGGCATCGCCTCAATATCGGATCGCAAAATTAGGCCTTGCCGTGTTTGGCGATCAGCGCCTTGGCGGACTCGAGAAGCTTCTTGCCGTCAAAACCCTTTTTGGTCAGGTCAGCCACCCACTCGTCATCGACCTGGCTTGACAGCTTGATGAACTGTTCTGTTTCGGCGGCGCTGAAGGTGTACAGCGTGTTGTTGCGGTCGGTCGCCGATTTGCGGCCTGCCGGGTCGCCAGCCTGTTGGGTTTTGCCCAGCCAGCCCGAAGTGGCCAGTCCGGAGTTGGCGTCAATCACCTTCTTCAAATCCGGCGCCAAGGAGTTGTATTTGGCGATGTTCATGCACATCACAAAGGTGGTGGTGTACAGCGCAGGGCGGTCAGCCGGAAACTCGCTGTGGTACTTGACCAGCTCTTGCACCTTGATCGAGGGCACGACTTCCCAAGGCAGGGAGCAGGCGTCAATCGTGCCCTTGGAGAGTGCATCGGTGATGGCGGGCAAGGGCATGCCCACGGGGGTGGCGCCGAGCGAGCCCAGCAGCTTGGTGACTTGGCGTGTCGGGCCGCGCACCTTCATGCCTTTCAAGTCGGCAGCGGATTTGATTTGTTTGTCGCGCGAATGGAAGAAACCCGGGCCGTGCACGTTGACAGCCAGCAGGTGCGTGTCTTTGAACTCGTCCGCCGCCTGCGTTTGCAGGTACTCCCAATAGGCTTTGGAGGTGGCCTCGGCGTTGTTCATCATGAAGGGCAGCTCAAACACTTCGACACGCGGGAAGCGGCCGGCGGTGTTGCCGGGGAGCGTCCACGTCACGTCTACCACGCCGTCTTTGACTTGGTCATACAACTGGATCGGCGTGCCGCCCAATTGCATGGCGGGGTAGGCTTCAAACTTGATGCGTCCGGCCGATTCTTTTTCGACCTTGTCCATCCAGGCCTTGTGCATGTTCAACCAGACGTTGGACATCGGGGCCATGAAGGTGTGGAATTTGAGGGTGACGGCTTGCTGCGCCAGGCCGCTCAAATGCGGTGCGCCCAGTGCCACGGCGGCAGCGGATGTTTTGAGAAGGGTGCGTCTTTGAATCATGAAATGGGCTCCAAAAAATAGGTTTCTGCGAACGGTGAGAAGGTAACGGAAAAAGCGGGCCAAGGTTGACCGGAATTACCCTGAACGGCGACCGAAGTCTTGTGTCCTTGTGGTCTTGCGGTTGCTTTCAGGCCATGAACTTGACAAACCACAGAGCAACGCCGGGGAAGAACAAAAGCAGCAAGGTGCGGAACACGTCGCTGATCAAAAACGGCATCACACCCTTGTAACTCTCGCTGATCGGCACGTCTTTGGCCAGGCTGTTGACCACATACACGTTGAGGCCCACAGGCGGCGCCAACATGCCAAAACCCACCGTCATCAGCACCATGATGCCAAACCAGATAGCCACCTGGTCTTTGGGCATGCCGAAGTCCAGCCCCATCACCATCGGGAAAAAGATCGGAATGGTCAAGAGGATCATGGACAACTCGTCCATCACCGCGCCCAGCACCACGTAAAACAGCAAAATGGCCGAGACCACCATCAGAGGCGCCAATCCCCAGCTCAGCACCACGCCGGAGAGTTGCGCCGGCACCTGCGTGAGCGCGAGCGAGGAGTTCATCACATCCGCGCCGATGAAGATCATGAAGATCATGGCGGAGGCTTCGGCGGTGGAGTAGAAGCACAGCTTGAGTTTGGCGATCGTGAGTTCGCGTTTCAGCAGAGCCGCGATGAAGGTGGCCGCCGCGCCCACGCCCGCGCCCTCCGTGGGCGTGAACAAGCCGCCGTAGATGCCACCAAACACGATGGTGAACACCATGGCGATGGGCACGATGCCGGCGAAGGTCTTCATCGAGAGTTTTTCGATGCCTTCGTCATGTTCGGGCGCGTGCCCTGGCACCAAACGCACGTAGATGCCAATCGCCAGCATGTACCCCAGCATGGCGATGATGCCGGGCAGCATGGCAGCGGCAAACAGCTTGGCGATGTTTTGCTCGGCCAAGATGGCGTAGATCACCAGCGGAACCGACGGCGGAATCAAGATGCCCAAAGTGCCGCCAGCCGCCAAGGTGCCGGTGGAGAGGCGCCCCGAATAACCGTGGCGGCGCAGTTCGGGCAGGGCCACTGAGGTGATGGTGGCGGCCGTGGCCACGGACGAGCCGCAAATGGAGCCAAACGCCGCGCTGGCCAGCACCGCCGCCATGGCCAGGCCACCGCGAAAGCGCCCCATCACCGCCGCAGCGAAGCCAAACAGGGCTTTGGAGATGCCGCCTTGCGTGGCGAAGTTGCCCATCAAAATGAACAGCGGGATCACCGACAAGTCATAACTGGCGAAACGCGCAAAAGCCTGGTTGTTCAAGAAGCTCGCCAGCGGCATCCAACCGGCCTGGGACACATAACCAATACCACCCGCCACAAACATGGCCACGGCAATCGGCGTGCGAAGCGCCATCAACAGCAGCATGATGCCGAAAATCATCAAGGCCAAGGCAATTGGAGTCATGCGGCGGCCCCGGAGTCTTGCAGGCCATCAAAACCGCGTACTGCCTGCGTGAAGGCAATCGCCGCCGTGAGGATGAGCGGCGGCACGATGAAGGCGAAGACGATCCATTCCGGAAAACCCAGCATCATCGAGCTGGATTTGGTGGCGAACGCATTGAGCCCGCCCACCGTGGTGCGCCAGGCCAAAAGCGACATGACCAGCGCCATCAACAGGGCCCCAAAACGATCCAACAGGCGGTTGGTGGCGTCGCTGGCTTTGGCGGTGAAAAAATCCACGATGATGTTGCCCCGGCGCAGTTGGCACCACGGCAAGAAGAGGCCAATGGCCGCGCCCGCTGCCACGCCTGTCAGCTCAAAATCGCCCGCCAGCGTCCAGCCGATGGTGTTGCGGCCAATCAAGCTGGCGCAGGTCATCAGGGTGATGAAGGTAAGCACAACACCGGCCAAGACGGCGCACAGCTTGGCCAAAGATTCAAGCGCTTTCATGGTTGTCTCCTCGCGGTTTTGATCTACTTATGCTGTCACCCGGGTCAGGCCCCGCGAAGGCCTGTCCAATTTTTTTGTTGAACTGTGCTTAGACCACCTTCACGGTGATGGGCGTCAAGCCCGTCACAAAGCCATACATGGTGTCGCCTGCTACCACCGCTGCCACACCCTCGGGCGTGCCTGAATAGATCAAGTCGCCGGGTTGCAGCTCCCAAGCGGCGGAGATGTGTTCGATGGTTTCGCCGATGTTCCAGATCAGCTTGGTGACGTTGCTGCGCTGCTTGTCTTTGCCGTTAACCTGGATGTAAATCTCGGCCTTTTCAACGTCACCCGCCTGCGCTGCAGGGGTGATGGGCCCGCACGGCGCCGACTGGTCAAACGCCTTGCCGATGCACCAGGGGCGGCCGAGTTTTTTCTGCTCGCCTTGCAAGTCGCGGCGCGTCATGTCCAGGCCGACGGCGTAGCCGTAGATGTGTTTTTTGGCGTCTGCGGCTTTGATGTTTTTGCCGCCGGTGCCGATGGCGACTACCAACTCGATCTCATGTTGGTAGTCTTTGGTCATCACCGGATAAGCCACGGTCGCGGTTTCGCCCGCATTGACAGCCACCACCGCATCCGCCGGCTTCAAAAAGAAAAACGGCGGCTCGCGCCCGGTGAAACCCATTTCTTTCGCGTGCTCGACATAGTTGCGGCCCACGCAGTAGACGCGGCGCACTGGGAAACGCGCATCCGTTCCGAGCACCGGAAGACTCGCCTGAGGTGGCGCTGAAATTACGAAGCTCATCAAATACTCCTAAGGGTTGACACTGCAATAACCCCAATGCTACAGGAGCGTCCGCCTGCATCAATCCGATTTGGCCACCAGTTCAAAGTGCTCCACCGTTGGCGGGCCATTGAAGAACGGCCCCACAATCGCCCGCCACTGCGCAAACAGCGGCCCTTGGCGGAAGTCCACCGTGTGGTTTTCCAGCGTGTCCCAGAAAATCTGCAGCACGTAACGCTCTTTGCTCTCAATGCCCCGGTTCACCTTGAAACCCTGAAACCCCGTGGCCTTGGAAGCCACCTCGCGCACGCCGCGCTGGATGGCCTCTTCAAAAGCGGCGTTCTGGCCGGGGTGGATTTTGATGTCGGCGAGTTCGAGGATCATGGTGTTTTGTCGCGCATTCGAGTTGATGGGTGGAGGAATGCAGGTAGTTTATCGGGGTTGACGCGCTGTGAATGAAGCCACCGTTCGGCTCGCCCGGAAGTGTGGTTGCATTACTCTGCTGACGCGGTTGGTTTGACTGGTAGGGTTGGCTTTGAAGTAGTTAATTTGCGTATCAACAATTTTCTCCGTTGGGCTCGATTTTGTTGTTGTTGTAAGCTTTTTCGAGCGCTAAGTCACGAATAATGGCCGTAAGATGCTATTAATTGCATAGCAAATAAAAATCCGGAAAATCAATTGGCGTGGCTGGTGGCGACTACCGCCGCACGGCGACCGGGCAATGCGCATGCGGTTTTGGTGTGAAAGCACGCGCGGCACGAACAATGTGTGCGACACGGTGGTCGCGCATTTTTTGTTATTCCCGCCGGCCGAGCTTCCACGCGCATTTCCCACCAAAGCCCGGTCGCATTTCCCGATCACCGCGCTTGGTTCTTGTTTGTGAAGGCTGCCAGAGACCAAATGCAGGGTCTTGGACTGTTGGCTGCTCAATGCCAACGTGAAGATGACCAGACCACCCCACCTTGTGGCGAAGCCGCCTCCTGTTGTTTTGGCTCCGTGTCGGTTGGCATGTTAAGCCTCATACCCCCCTCGGCATCTCGTTGTCGCCGTAGACGTACCCCTGCTCCGTCGCGCCTACAAAAGCAGCCTCGCTCAAAATCGCCCCTGCGAACTCAGCCCCGTGGATCACTGCGCCTTTGAATGATGCACCAGTAAGATTCGCACTGCGGAAGTCACAAGTCTTGACGTTCGCGCGCTCGAACCTTGCTCCAACAAGGCTCGCGCCGCTGAAATTCGCAACGATGAAGGTTTCAAAGAAATCGACGGCGTCGAGGGTCTGTCCAGCGAAGTCGTAGACCTTGTCGTCGAGCTCCAACTTAGTGAACCCGCGGCCGCCTGTCGAGTGGCGCTTGAGAATATCTTCGGAACTAGACACAGATTCCCTTTTGAGGTTTAACTTTGACACATCCTGCAAAACCGCGCAATGACATTGCGCCCCGTCTGACAATGCGAAAGGCTCAATTCAAAAAAGCCAATGTTGGCATGGTCTTGCCATCATAGCCCGCTCAAATGAACAGGTAGATTGATTTCGGCAAAGTCGGCGCAGCTATCGGGATAGGTGTCTTTCACGCCGCCCCAACCCTCCACCGCCAGCGTGGCGTTGCGCCGTCCCGACGATTTCTGCGCCGTTAAACCAAAGGCGAAACGGGTTAAGCACTATGAGGAGCGGCGGCGCAGTGCCTCGCTGGTGGCAGGGGCCTTGGGGCCAGCGCAAGCTCGATGGCCGTCGGAAGTTGGAACCTGGTAGCTCGATGGCCTCTTCAAAAGCGGCGTTCTGGCCGGGGTGGATTTTGATGTCGGCAGCCACTGGCTTATTGCGCCAGCGCCCAGTTCTCCAACCGCAATCCAGGCACGCGCGCAAACTCCCGTGTGTTGTTGGTGACAAGCGTCACGCCCAGCGCTTGCGCATGGGCGGCGATTTGGGTGTCATAGGGGCCGATGGGTGTGCCTTGGCCGGCCAGCCAAGCGCGAACCTGCCCAAAAACTTCGGCAGCCGCCA
>JANOYE010000138.1:0-35455 GCA_031428695.1 Rhodoferax sp.
TTACGGCACGTTTGAATGCCGCACGGTCGATACCCTGTTGGCCTTTGGCAACACAGGTCGCGTGTACTCCGTGCCTGTGGCAGCATTGCCCGGCGCGCGTGGCGACGGCCAGCCGATCACCACGCTGATCGAGCTGGAAGCAGGCACGCAGCTCAAATATTATTTCGCGGCGGCGGCAAACGCCTGTTTGTTGCTGAGCAGCTCGGCCGGTTATGGCTTCCTCGCGACCGTGGACAACATGACATCGCGGCCGCGCGCGGGCAAGTCCTTTGTCACTTGCCAGGATGGCGAGACGGTCTGTGCGCCTTCGGTGGTTTCGGGAACGCTGGTGTCGGTTCCGGCGCCAGGCGCGCAAGCGGGTGGTTCGGCGGCCCTGGTCACCCAGCCCATCAATCCCGCCACCCACGTCGCCTGCGCGTCTACCGGCGGGCGCATTCTCACTTTTGAGATCAGCGAAATCAAAGCGCTGGCCAATGGCGGCCGTGGCCTGATGTTGATCGACCTTGAAGCCAAAGACACCCTCGCAGGCGCGGCGGCCTACACCCGCAGCGTGCGCATCGACGGCATCGGGCGCGGTGGCAAGGCGCGTGACGAAACCCTTGAAATCAGGAGCCTCAACAACGCCCGCGCACTGCGGGCGCGCAAAGGCAAAGTGGCGGATTTGGGGTTCAAGCCGACGGCGGTTCGGCGGGTGGAGTGAGCCTCTTTGCCATTCTCAATTGTTAACACCCATATTAACAATTAAGGCCAAAATCACCACGGCTGCCAAAAATTGAGACAAATTGGCATTCAAGTCACGAATAATGTGGATAGTTTGCTATTATTAGTATAGCATACTGTTTTCGACGCAAGACGGCAGGTTTGTGCCAAAAGTTTCAAGCGAAATCATCATCCACCAGTTTGGTGATGCGGCCTCTCGGCAAATTCGCTTGTTTTGGTTATCCTAGCGCCCATGTTTAAAACCCCGACCCAAATCGCCAACCGGCGCCGGTTGATTGTCTTTTCAGCGACATTCTTGCTGCTGGCGGCGGCTGGATTGTTGTGGTGTTTTTCGCGTCCACCCACTTACCTTGCCCAGGCGCGGGTGCAGATCAACCCCGGCCAGGTGCAGGTCGAGGCGGTGGTGGCCTCCGGGGCCACAGTGGGCACAAACACCAGCCGCACTTTGCTCACGGAGTTGCAGGTGCTGACCAGCCGCCCGCTGGTCGAGCAGGCCGTGGCGGGTTTGCGCGGCGCGGGCGAAAAACTAGCCATGCCTCTGGCCAAACCGCCGGCGCAGGACGCTTTGACGGCACTCGGCGTTGATCCCGTGACACTGCTGCAGACGGGCCTTGAGGCAAAACTGGCGACAGGCACCGATATCGTAGAGATTTCATCTCGCGGGCCAGACGCCGATCTTGCCGCCGCATTGGTGAATGAAATCATCAAAACCTACGCCGCGCAATTGGACAAAAGTTACCAGTCCACGGCGGGCAGTTCGTTGGCGCAGGTCACCGACGAGGTGAGCCAACTCACGGCCAAAGTGCAAGCGAAAAACCAGCAGATCGAAGAGTTCCGCGTGCGCAACAACATCATCTCGCTGGAGCGCGATGAAAACGCAACCTTGGGCCAAGTCAAGGGCCAAACCGAAGCTCTCAACAAAGCGCATGAGCGCCAGGCGATTGCCGACGGCAAACTGCGCGCCATGAGTGAAGCCGTGGCTTCGGGCAAACCAGCAGCGCTGCCTGCGCGGCAAAGCGCCACGCTGGACAACCTGGAGCAGCGTGCCGTGGCGATTCGCGAGGAGATGAACGAGCTGAACCGCCTGTACACGCCCGATTACCTGGCCATGGACCCGAAGTTCCGCGCTTTGCGTGGGCGCCTGGCCGAGGTGGAGCGCCAAACCGCCGAACAGCGCCAAACCACCACGCAAGCCGCGCAAACCGGCCAGAGCACGGCGCTGGCCGAGGCCCGCGAAGAGGCGGCAGCGGCGCGCGAGGCGGTCAGCCGCATCCAACAACAAATTGGCTCGGCGCGGGGCAACCTGAACCAGTTCAGCGCCAAGTTCAGCCAATACGTGGCGCAGGCCAAAGAAGTCGCGCCGATGGAAAACCTGTTGCGTGATGCGACCCAGCGCAAGGCCAGCCTGGAAGCGGGCGAGCTGGCGCGGCGCCCTTCGGTGCAAGTGGTGGAACCTGCTGTGGTGCCCAAAGAAGCCTGGCAGCCGCAGTACCAGCGCGACGCGGCCATCGTGCTGGGCGGTGCGTTGGCGCTGGCGCTCTTGGCAATGTGGGTGGTGGAATTGTTCAACCGAGAGGAAGTGCAGCCAACGATGCTGGTGGCACAACCATTTGGTTATGGTGCGCCGGCTTACGGCATTGGCAGCAATGGCGGCAGTGGCTCGATGGGTTTGGGCCACACACCCAATGGCGCGCCGCGCCTGGCTGCCGCTTCCGCCCGAGACCCTCAAAACGGCGAGGTTGCCATGTTGTCAGCGCCTGTCCCGGCGCCGCGTGAATTGATCGATGAAGAGTTGCAGGCCATCTTGCACAACGCCACCCCGCAAGTGCGCCGGTTTGTGCATTTGTTGCTGCGTGGCGTGACGGCTGAAGAAGCCCTGGCGTTGAAAACCAGCGATGTAGACACGGCCCGTCGCGTCGTGCACGTGGCAGGCGCACGACCGCGCGACGTGGCGTTGGACTCGGCTCTGGAGGCTGCTTTGCAAGCGCAATCGGTGCGTTCTGCCGCCGTGCAAGCCACTTCTGATCCAGTGACTGCTCCGGCGATCGATGGGCGCCTTCTGGCAACGAACGACCTGGAAAAGCCCTCTTTGGCTGATCTCACCACGGGCCTGCTTTACGCAGCGCATGATGCGGGAGTCGAGGCGCCGGTGGAGGTGACGCCAGAGGCCATTTGGCACACCGGCGCGGCCCACTTGGCACGCCAAGGCATTCGCATGGCTGACCTGGCCCGGGCCTTGGGGCCGTTGACGCCGCAACAGGCGGCCTTGTACAGCAGCCTCGCGCCAACTGGCAAACGTCTTGCCTGGGATGAGGTGGCGCACTTGGTGCCAGCGGCAACTGTCTGAGCGCCAGGCACGCTGCCAGCTCTGTGCCCGATCTGAAACCAAAAACTCACATCTTGCGAGAGTTGTCACTTTTCCTGGCAGTCTTGTTACAAGGTGGTGGATCGGCCGGGTAAGACATTGAAAGAGCGATTGGTTAAACCCACCACATTGGGTACCCTCGGTATTTGATTTGTTCTACGCTCCTGCTGGGGCCAATATGCATGACAGACGATCTCACTTTGGACGCCGCCGCTGCGCCTGCCCTTGCCCCTTCTCTCTCTAAAAAGCCACCCGGACCCCAAACTGGACTTTTTGCTGAAGACCCCGCCGTTTTAACCGAGCCAGCGCTCGTTGGCTCGCAGCTGGCCCATGCTGGCTTGAGCGCTAGCAGCGCTACCATGACCGCCGCAATGAGCGCAGCGCTGTTGGCCGCTTGTGGCGGAGGTGGCGGCGGCGGCGCAAGTGGCTCGGGGGCGGGCGCGTTGGGCATCTCGGGGGCCAGCTTTCCAACACCCAGCTCCAACGAGGATGCGGCGCGTTTTCTCTTGCAGGCACAGTTCTCGGCCGGTGACGCCGACATAACTTCAGTGCGCGCAATGGGTTATGCGCCCTGGCTCGAACGCCAGGCCGCTGTGCCGCTGGGACAAACGGGTTGGGATTGGCTCAATGCCAAAGGTTACGGCGACGTGCTGAACACCAACAACTATTACGACAACTCCTACCCCGGCGACTACATGGCCTGGAACCAGCTCATGGCCGCGCCAGACGCGATGCGCAAACGCATGGCGCTGGCGCTGTCGGAGTTTTTTGTGGTGTCACTGTCCGGCCTGGACTTCAGTTGGCGCAGCCACGCCATGGCGCATTATTGGGACACGCTGGCGGCGCATGCCTTTGGCAACTGCCGCGACCTGCTCGAAGCCGTCACGTTGAACGTCGCCATGGGTTATTTCCTCAACACCAAGGGCAACAAAAAAGAAAACGCCTCGGGCCGCCAGCCCGATGAGAACTACGCCCGCGAGGTGATGCAGCTCTTCACCATCGGCCTGCACCAGCTCAACCCTGACGGCACCGCTAAAACCGACGGCGCCGGCAAACCCATCGACACATACACAGCCAGCGATGTCAGCAACCTGGCGCGGGTGTTCACCGGTTACGACGTTGACAGAAGCCAAAACGTCGATGCCATCATTCCGCAAACCGGCGGCGGCGCCCGCACCGTCGGCAACACGGCGTTTGCACGGCTGCCGATGGTGTTCAAGGCCAGCGACCATTCGAATTTGGCCGCCAACTTTTTGGGCGCCACCATTGCGGCCAATACGCCCGGCGCGGCGGCCTTGAAAACCGCGTTGGACACCTTGTTCAACCACCCCAACACCGCGCCGTTCTTTTGCAAGCAGATGATTCAGCGCCTGGTCACCAGCAACCCCAGCCCGGCTTATGTGGCGCGGGTTGCGGCGGTTTTTGCCAATAACGGCGCGGGTGTGCGCGGCGACTTGCTGCGGGTGTTTGCGGCGATCTTGCAAGACGACGAGGCGCGTGGCCCAGCCGGTTTGGCGCAGGCAGAATTTGGCAAGTTGCGCGAACCGATGCTGCGCCTGGTGCAATGGGTTCGCACCTTTGGCGCCATCTCGACCAGCGGCGACTGGAAGGTGAATGACCTGAGCAACTCCGGCACGCAGCTCGGGCAAAGCCCGCTGCGTTCGCCCTCAGTGTTCAATTTTTTCAGGCCAGGCTACATACCGCCGTCGTCAAATCTGACGGTGGGCGCAGTGGCACCGGAGTTCCAGCTGGTGACCGAAAGCAGCGTCGGCGGCTACCTCAACTACATGATGGGCGTGATCAACAACGGCCTCAATTCAAGCGACATCAATGCGCCTTATGCCGCTGAACTGGCCCTGGTACTGGATGCCACGGCCTTGGTGCGCCGCGTCAATTTGCTCCTGTGCGGCGGCCAACTCAGCGCGGCCAACGAGGCCCTGATTGTCACTGCGCTGAACGCCACACCCCTGACCAACGCCAGCTCGGCCGCGGCCAAACGCAACCGCGTCTGCGCCGCCGTGTTGATGGTGATGGCCTCGGCTGAATACCTGATCCAGAAATAACAAGGCCCGCCATGCACCTGATTCAACCTGAACTGCACACGCGCCGCGCCTTTTTGAAGCGCTCGGGCCAGTTGGCCATGACTGGGGCGGCGCTGCCGCTAGCACTGAACCTGGCCGCGCTGGGCGAAGCGGCGGCATTCAACGGCACTGGTTACAAAGCGCTGGTGTGTGTCTTCCTTTTTGGTGGAAATGATTACGCCAACACGGTGGTGACTTACGACGACCCGAGTTACAACTTGTACAGCAGCATCCGGGGCGGTGGCGCCGGGCAAACGGCGGGCGGCATCGCGCTGGCCAAAGCCGATTTGGCGGCAACTTTGCTGGCACCCAATGCCGCGCCTACCGACGTATTGGGCCAGTCGCGTCAATATGCCCTGCACCCCTCCATGCCGGGTCTGGCGGGTTTGTTCAACAGCGGCCAGGCGGCGGTGCAACTCAATGTGGGGCCGCTGGTAGTGCCGCTCACGCGCGCCCAATACAACAGCTCGAACCGCATTTTGAACCCGCTGCCGCCGCAATTGTTTTCACACAATGACCAGCAATCGATCTGGCAGTCCTCGTCACCCGAAGGCTCCAAAATCGGCTGGGGCGGCAATATTGGCGACTTGGCGCTGGGTGGCAACAGCAAATCGGTCTTTACCTGCATGTCGGTCAGTGGCAACGCGGTGTTTTTGTCAGGCGACACGGCGCTGCAATATCAAGTCAGCACCAACGGCGCGATCAAGATCAGGCCGGCGACTGACAACACAGTGTACGGTTCTGCGGCTGTGAAGAACGCCATTAACGCATTGATCCAACAGCCGCGCAGCCAAAAACTGGAGAATGAATACACCCGTGTCACACAACGCGCGATTGCGGCGGAATTGGATGTGACACAGGCGCTGGCCTTGCCACAGCCACTCACGGCATTTCCTACGGACCCGCTGAGCCAGCAGCTCAAAATGGTGGCGCGTCTCATCAAAGGCCGCAGCACGTTGGGCGCCACACGCCAGGTGTTTTTTGTCTCGATCGGTGGTTTTGACCTGCATGACAACCTGATCTCACAGCAACCCACACTCATGGAGCGTGTCAGCGGCGCCATGACCGCGTTTTACAACGCCACGGTTGAGCTGGGTGTTCAGAACGATGTCACCGCGTTCACCGCGTCTGATTTCGGCCGCACCCTGGCCTCCAACGGCGATGGCTCTGACCACGGCTGGGGCAGCCACCAGTTGATGGTGGGCGGCGCTGTCAATGGCAAAGCCTTTTACGGCACACCGCCGCCAGTCAGCATCGCCAGCACGGCAGCGCCTGAAGACCAGTGGCATGTGGGTCAGGGCCGGTTGTTGCCCACCACATCAGTCGATCAGTACGCCGCGACGCTGGCCAAATGGTTTGGCGTGTCGGCTGCCGAGATGGCAGGCATCTTGCCGAATCTCAGCCATTTTGGCGGGGCGGGGTACCCGGTTGATCTGGGTTTTATGGCCTGAATCACGGCATCGCCATCAACACCTGCCGGGTGAATTCATCCGCCGGGAAAAATGTCTCCAACGCCAGTTCGTGCAGCGTGATGTCCACCGGCGTGCCAAACACGGTGGTAGTGGTGCTGATGAAGTTCAGCACACCCACGGCGGATTGAAACCTGAAGGGCATCACGACGCCAGCCAGTTCGTCCTTTAAGTGAAGCGCATCGGTCGAAGGTGGTGTCGGGTAGGCGCGCGGCTCTTCAAAATTAACTCGACGGCGGCGCGTGCCAGCGTGAAGGCCGGGCCATCAATGCGGCTCTCGCGGTACATCGGCGCGCAACCCGCCGCCACCAACAGTGCATTGCGCCCGCGCAGCGGCACATCCATGCGCGCGCACAGGCGCAGCACCATCTCCCGGCTCGGATTGGCGCGGCCCGTTTCGACGAAGCTGATGTGGCGGGTCGAGACATCGGCATCTGCCGCCAAATCAAGCTGGCTAAGGCGGCGGCGCTGACGCCAATGACGCAGGTGGTCGCCGAAAGGCAGGTGTGTTCGGCTTGGTTAACGTGCTGGTCTTCATTGCCTTGGCAAATCAGATTGGCGGCCACAATGCCCTGATTGCGCGCGTGGTTTGGGTCGACTGGATTGCCTTGGGTTTGTTGGGGTTTGTTTGTGTTGGCTTGGCGCTGACCAGCCCGAAGTGACATCAACGTTGGTTTTGACCGCGCATGTGAGGCATGTATTGCAACAATGCTGATGGCATACTGGATCTTCCAAAGGAGATTGCGCCATGCCAAACCCCCCGCCGAGCGCGCCAAACTACTGGCTGATGAAGTCCGAGCCTGAAGAGGTCTCGATAGACGACGCCCTGGCTGCGCCAAAAAAAACCGTTCCATGGTTCGGCGTGCGCAACTACCAGGCGCGCAACTTCATGCGTGATGGCATGCGTGTGGGCGATGGGGTTTTGTTTTACCACTCCAGTTGCGCGGAACCTGGCATCGCGGGCCTCGCCAAAGTGGCTTCCGGCACACGGCCCGATCCGACCCAGTTTGACAAAAAGTCGCCGTATTTCGACGCCAAATCCAAGCCCGAAGCCCCGCGCTGGCTGCTGTTGGATGTGCAGGCAGAGCGCAAAACACGGCTTTTGAACCTGCCTGAGTTGCGTGCGACGCCCGCCTTGGCCGAGATGCGTTTGCTGCAGAAAGGCAACCGCTTGTCGATCATGCCGGTAGACAAAACACATTGGGACGTGGTCACCCAACTGCTGCACGCCAAGTCTTGATGGTGAAACCAATCCCAACGACGAAGCGCCCGCGTGTGCTGGTCATCGGCTGCGGCTTTGGCGGCCTGCAAGCCACACGCGCGCTGCACAAAGCCGATGTGGACATCACTGTGGTGGACCGGCAAAACCACCACCTGTTTCAACCGCTTTTGTACCAGGTGGCCACCGCTGGGTTGACCGCGCCTGCCGTCGCCGAGCCGATTCGCCACATGTTCCGAAACCAGCCGAATGTCACGGTGTTGATGGCCGATGTGGTGGGGTTGGATGCGGCGAATCGGCGGGTGCTGCTGTCTGACGGCAGCGGTTTGCCGTATGAGCATTTGATCATCGCCGCAGGCGCCACCCACAGCTATTTTGGGCACGATGACTGGGCCGCACATGCGCCGGGGCTCAAGACCCTGGAAGACGCCTATTTGATCCGCCGCAGGATGCTGCTGGCCTACGAGCGGGCCGAATATTTGCCACCGGGCGCGCCACCCGAAGAGCGCCAGGCGTTGTTGACCACCGTGGTGATTGGTGCAGGGCCCACGGGTGTGGAACTGGCCGGCACGATGGTCGAATTTGCCCACCATTCGCTGACGCATGAGTTTCGCCGCTTCAATCCACGTGAGGCCAAGGTGTTGCTGATTGAAGGCGGCCCGCGCGTGCTGGCCAACCTGCCCGAGGTGCTGGGTGAAGCCGCAAGCCGGCAACTGAAAAAGCTCGGCGTGGAGGTGCGCCTGAACGCCCGCGTGACACATATCGGCGAAGGTGTCGTCGAGGTGCTTGAAGGTGGGCAAACGCGGCAAATCAAAGCGGCCACCATCGTCTGGGCGGCGGGTGTGGCAGCTTCGCCTCTTGGAAAAGTGGCGGCCGAGGCGACCGGCGCCACGCTGGACCGCGCAGGCCGCGTGCAGGTTCAAGCGGATTTGAGCCTGCCCGGCCACCCCGAGATCAGCGTGGTGGGCGATTTGGCGGCGGCGCAGTCGCTTGTTGCAGGCAAGTCGCCGTTGCCTGTGCCAGGCGTTTCTCCCGCCGCCAAACAAATGGGGCGCGCGGCTGCACACAATATCTTGCGGCGTTTGAAGGGCGAGGCGGCGCTGCCCTTTCGTTACATCAACTATGGCGACGTGGCGACGATTGGCCGCAACGCGGCGGTTGCGGATGTCGAGTTTCCGGTGCTCGGAAAAACCCGCTTTTCAGGCTTTCCGGCCTGGCTGTTTTGGCTCTTCTTGCACATCTTCTTCCTGATCGGCTTTCGCAACCGGCTGGTCGTGATGCTGGACTGGGCCTTGTCGTATTTCACCTTTGACCGGCATGCGCGGATTGTGATTGGCAAGGACGATTGATGCTTTGTGTGTCAGATTCACATGCTACAACAATAATAGCTAACTATGTCCATTTAACGTGACTTAAGGTCTTGAAACGCTTGAAAATTCGGCACTTTGGCATAATAATTAATACCCATGTTAACTATTGTGCAAAAACCACTGAACCGCCGGTGTCGAGCCCGCTCTCGTGTGTCGGTGTGGCGCCTGGGCCATGCGCCGGCACCACAACGTCACAATAGAACCTGAATCCCACCCTATTCGCTCTTACCGGCTTCATTGCATGGTCGCTGCGGCCGCTGGTCTTGATGGAGGCGATTTGCTCCAAGCTGGTCTTTGCCAAGTCTGTCGCGGCAAACGGGTTCACGCCAGACAACGCGAAGCTTTCCCCCTTCATGCAACGCCTGGCGCGGGCCCACGCCAACTGCCTGGAAGGCCTGCCGATCCTCGGCGGCCTCTTGCTGGCGGCAGCAGTGTCCGGCAACACCGCCATCACCGATCCGCTGGCATACGTGTTCCTGTTTGCCCGCATCGTGCAATCCGTCATCCACCTGAGTTCGCTGTCAGCCTTGGCGGTGACGCTTCGCTTCTCGGCGTTCGCGGTGCAAATGGCCGTTGGTGTTTATTGGGCGGCGGTGCTTCTTGCGGCTTGAGGGCGAAGCGGCCTGGCTGGCGGGTTGATACGCCCCATTTGACCCTTGCACCCGGCGACGTGTGCAACCGCACGGCTCGGTCGCCGCGCGTGGGTGGATGCACAAACCCACCCAAAATCTCAATGACTTTGCTGCACCAGCCAGTCTGGCACCGGTTTAGGCATGGGCGGGTAGGCCCAACTGTGCTTCTCGCCCTGCGCGTGGCAGCACCAGGCATACAGCGCGTCGTACATCACCATGCCGTGCGCCAGCATTTCGTGGTCGTTGCTGAAGTTGTGCGACAGGCCCAGTGATATCGCCAGCAGGCCGGCGGCTTGCGGCGCCAATTCCAGGCGGTCGGTGTCAGCGCCGCGCACGATGGCGGCCAAGTCCAGCAGGCCCTGGTTCGGCTTGCCATCTTTCTCTGCCAGTTTGTGCTTTTTGATGAAGGTGTCAAAACTGCAATCGCTGCCAACGTGGGTGAACTCGACGCCGGGCACGTCATAGGGCGTGGCGCTAGTTTCACGGGCCACGCGCATCACGTCGGCGCTGGGCACATACAGAAACTCGGGCGCCTTGTCGATGAAACGCGCGATCAGCCAGGGGCAGGCGATGCGGTCGATCTTCGGGCGTTCGCGGGTGATCCATTTCATGATGACTCCTTGGGTTGCTGCAAAATAACCACCGGCAGAGCGGCTTTGCGCCACTCCTCGATGCCGCCCACCAGGTGCCGCGCGTCACGTCCGAGCGCCCGCAGGCAGGCCGCCAACGCCTGGCTGAGCTCATGCCCGTAGGCGCAATAGACGACCACCGGCTGGCCGGGCGCCATGGCGGCCACGGCGTCTTTCCATTCCAGCCAGGCGGCTGGGTTGTGCCACTGGCCACCGCTGATTTCATCGGCCTCTGCGGCGCGTTTGATGTCGCGCCGCACGTCGATAAGCACATGCTCAAAACCGGCTTTGCGCCACAGCGCGAGTTCGTTGACGTGGATGTCGCTCATGTCATGCTCCTGGTGGTTGTGAACTGGTGGGTGGGGCTGAGTGTGGGTGGCAGGCAAGGAGGAAGCCTGCAGGCGCGCCCGGGCCTGAATGACCAGCCTGCGCTCCACAGAACTCAGGCGGCCCGGCGGTCGCCGTGCGTATAGGCTGGCGCGCCCGTCGCACGCACGCGCCAGCCTGCGCGCCAAATTGCGCCAAAGCAACAGCAGCAAAATGAGCAGGGGCATGGCGGTCTCCTTCGCTCCCGGTTTCGTGTCGTCAAATCAGAAGTTTCCAGGCCAGGCCTGCCACTGCGCAGGCGGCGATCAACTTGATGACTCCGACCTTGTATTTGAAAAGGGCCACGGCGGCGGCGAGGGTGATCACTACCGACGGCCAATCAATGCCGTTCAAAAGATCAGACCACCCGCCGCCCGCAAGGCCGTTGGGCCACCACACGTGGTAGGCGAAAAAGAGCGCCAGGTTCACGATCACGCCGACCACGGCCGCTGTGATGGCGGTCAACGGCGCGGTGAATTTCAAATTGCCGTGGGTCGTCTCGATGAACGGCCCACCGGCCAAAATGAAAACGAAGGACGGCAAAAAGGTGAAACACGTCACCACAGTTGCTGCCACGGCACCCGCGAGAAACAGCGAATCCGGGCCAAAAATCTGCTTGGCCCAGCCGCCAACAAAACCGACGAAAGCCACCACCATGATCAGCGGGCCGGGGGTGGTTTCGCCCAGCGCCAGGCCGTCAATCATCTGCGGGCCCGTCAGCCACTGGTGGTGCTCTACGGCGCCCTGGTACACATAAGGCAACACAGCATAGGCGCCGCCAAAAGTGAGCAACGCGGCCTTGGTGAAAAACCAGGCCATTTGGGCCAATACGCTGTTCAAGCCGACTGCAGCCACCAGCAGCGCAAAGGCCGCGCCCCAGAGCGCCAAACCGGCGGCGATGATCTTGAACAAATGTGCGCGGCTGAACAGGGCGTGTGCGGGTGTGGGTGTGTCGTCGTCAATCAGCGCCGGGCCGTAGGTTTTGACGGCTGCGCCGTGCCCGCCGCCCACGGCGAACACCTCAGGTTTGAAACGGCCACCGAAGTAACCGATCAAGGCGGCGCACAACACGATCAGCGGGAAGGGCACGTCCAGCGCGAAGATCGCCACAAACGCGGCGGCGGCAATCACCCAGAGCCAGTTGTTTTTGAGCGCTCGGCTGCCGATGCGGTGCGCAGCGTGCAACACCAGCGCCGTCACCGCCGGTTTGATGCCGTAAAAAATCCCCGCCACCACAGGCTGCGAACCGAAGGCCAGGTAAATCCAGGACAGCGCGATCAAGATGAACAATGAGGGCAATACAAACAACGTGCCCGCGACGATGCCGCCCCAAGTGCGGTGCATCAGCCAGCCGATGTAGATCGCGAGTTGCTGCGCCTCAGGGCCGGGCAAGAGCATGCAGTAGTTGAGCGCGTGCAAAAAACGCTTTTCGCTGATCCAGCGTTTCTGCTCCACCAGCTCGGTGTGCATGATGGCGATTTGCCCGGCGGGCCCGCCGAAGCTGATGAAGCCCAGGCGCAGCCAGTACCAGAAGGCTTGGGCGAAGCTCACTGGCGCGGGCGCGGCTGTAGTTGGCGATGCGGGCGACGCGATGGTTTGAATTGGGCTTGAAGCGTTCATGATTTGTTCTCGTTGGATAGCGATGCGCGGGCTGCGTTGGCATACAACGCGTCAAACACGGTGCCCGTGGCGTGGATCAACGCGTCGTCATTGGCATGCACTTCGCGCAGGCCACCAAGCACCGCTTCGAGGCCAGCGGCTTGTTCGGCGGGGATGCCACCCACGTCGAGGTAATGCACGACTTTGGCAATTTGCTGGAGCTGCGCGTCCGCCTCCAAACCGAAGCTCGCCATCAACACCTCAAACGTGACGCGTTGCCCGACGTGCGTGAAACGCGCGCCGTCGTAGTCAAACCCCAATGCTGATTTGGGCGCCTTGGCCGGGTCACCGAGCCAGATGAACTTGGCTTTGTTGTCTATAAACCGCTGGATCAACCAGGCCGAAGCGAGCCGGTCTACCCAAGGGCGTGCGCGGGTGGCCCAGCGTTTGCTCTGGAATTTGGCCGCGTCAAGCCGGGTGATGGCGGCCTCGGTGGGCGTCGGTTCGCCCTTGGAGAAACGCGCGTCAAAAGTTTGGCGCAACAGGGCCAGCAAAGATTCGTCGCCCTGGCCGATGGGCCCAGGCCGGGGGTAGTAGTCTGTCCGGCGGATTTCCTGCAAGGCATCACCCAGCGTGCGCAGGCGTTTGCGGGCCTCGGTTTCCGAGAGGGTTTGGTAGACGGCGAAGGCCAGTTTCACCGATTCAGCCCAGGTGGCGTAAGCCTCGGCGCGGTCAAACTGCGCCAAGATTTCTTGCTCTTGTGCTGTGCCTTTGGGTGAAAGGCCCATCACGCTGGCGTTGCCACCGTTGTCCCGCACTTCGACCGCGAGCGCTTCCAAAGCCGCCGCTTCGCTTGCGGGCAAGACATAAGCGCCATCGCGCAGTGCGACACAACCCAAACTTTTAAGCGCTCGCCAAATGCGCAGACGCACAGCATTGGGTTGGGTGGGAAGGGTGACGAGCAGCAATGACCACATGGCGTTTTTTGAATTGGTAGTGAATATGTCTAAAAATGTAGTAAATATATCAAACAAATAAAAATTGTCAAGTCCTTGCGAATTTGTCGCTTCTACTGGCGGAGAAAGAGCCTGGGAAAAAACCCGGATTTCCGGCAACTTAAAATCGAGGGCTATGCAAAATACCCACTCCACCCCCCAACCTACCGTCAAACCCAAGTCGCCCAATTTCTCGTCCGGCCCCTGCGCCAAGCGCCCGGGGTACGACGTGAGCCAACTTGACCTGAGCACCCTGGGCCGCTCGCACCGCTCAGCGCTGGGCAAAAAAGCCCTGGCGTTGTGTTGCACTGAAACCGCCCGCATCCTGGGCCTGCCAGCGGGTTACCGCGTTGCCGTTGTGCCCGGCTCAGACACCGGCGCAATTGAGATGGCGATGTGGTCGGTGCTGGGCGCACGCGGCGTTGACGTGCTGGAGTGGGAGTCGTTCAGCGCTGGCTGGGTGACCGACATCGTCAAACAACTCAAGCTGCCCAATACCAATGTGCGCAAAGCCGATTACGGCGATATCACCGACTTCGCGGAGGTTGACTTTGACAACGACGTGGTGTTTGTGTGGAACGGCACCACCAGCGGCGTAAAGGTACCCAATGGCGGCTGGATTCCCGCAGACCGCAAAGGCTTGACGATTTGCGACGCCACCTCGGCTGTGTTTGCCATGGAGATGCCGTGGGAGAAACTCGACGTGGTCACCTTCTCCTGGCAAAAGGTGCTGGGCGGCGAAGGCGGCCACGGCATGTTGATCCTCTCGCCGCGCGCGGTCGAACGCATCGAGGCTTACAGCCCGGCTTGGCCCATGCCCAAGGTGTTCCGCATGAAATCTGGCGGAAAATTGAACGAAGGCCTGTTCAAGGGCGAGACCATCAACACGCCTTCGATGTTGTGTGTGTCAGATTATCTGGACGCGCTAAAGTGGGCTGAAAGCATTGGCGGCGTTCACGGCGCAGGGGGCACGATTCAGCGCAGCGAAGCGAATTTGAAAGTGATTGAAGACTTCGTTGCGGGGAATGAGTGGATCTCTTTCCTCGCCAAAACCAAAGCGACGCGTTCCAACACCAGCGTGTGCCTCTCTCTCAATGCCACTGAAGAGCAGGTCAAGAAAATGACCAAGTTGCTGGAAGCCGAAGGTGTGGCTTTTGACATTGGCTCCTATAAAGACGCGCCTGCCGGTTTGCGCATCTGGTGCGGTGCGACGGTGGAGCAATCAGACTTGAAAGCGCTGATGCCGTGGCTGACTTGGGCCTACGCACAGGTTCAGTGAGGCGCGGCAAGCTTTTGTCGAAATTGAGCAGTTTCTTAAACAATTACAGCCGCTAAGTCACGAATTATATGCGTAGACAGCTATCAAATTAATAGTATGTACAAAATCAGAACCTACAACCAAATCAGCGTCAAAGGCCTGGAGCGTTTCCCGCGCGCCAGTTACGAGGTGGGCAGCGACATCGGCAGCCCCGATGCATTTTTGCTGCGCAGCCAGAAGCTGCAGGGCGTGGAGGTTCCCAAGTCGCTGATCGCAGCGGCCCGCGCAGGCGCCGGTGTGAACAACGTGCCGATTGCCGACTACAGCAAACTCGGCGTGGTGGTGTTCAACACGCCCGGCGCGAATGCCAATGCTGTCAAAGAGCTGGTGATGGCGGGCATGTTGCTCGCCACGCGCGGCATTTTGCCCGGCATGGCGTATGTCAATTCGCTCAATGACATGACCGACGCAGCAGCGATGGCGGCGCTCTTAGAGAAAGAAAAGTCTCGCTTCGCCGGTGGCGAGATCAAGGGTAAAACTTTAGGCATCGTCGGCTTGGGTGCCATCGGTTCGATGGTCGCCGAAATGGCTTTGGGCATGGGCATGAAGGTGGTGGGGTTTGACCCGGCCCTTTCGATTGACGCGGCCTGGCGGCTCTCGAATGAAGTGCAACGCGCCGAAAACCTGCTGGCGCTGATGGCGCGCTCCGATTACGTGAGCCTGCACGTGCCCGCGATGGACGCGACCAAACACATGATCAACGCGGCGGCGCTGGCGGCCATGAAACCCGGCGCGGTGCTGCTCAACTTCGCGCGTGAAACGATTGTCGATTCAAGCGCTGTTTTGGAGAGCTTGGACGCGAAAAATCTCGGCAAATACGTGTGTGACTTCCCCGAGCCCGCGATGCTGGGCAACCCCAATGTGATCGCCATGCCGCACATCGGCGCGAGCACCGAAGAATCCGAAGAAAACTGCGCTGTCATGGCCGCCAACCAACTGATGGATTACCTGGAAAACGGCAACATCGCCAACTCGGTGAACATGCCCGCCGTGAGCATGGGCCGCACGCCGGGCGCCGGGCGCATCACCTTCTCGAATGACAACGTCTCCGGCGTGCTGGGCCACGTGCTGGGCGTGCTGGCGGAGCGGAAAGTCAACGTGCTCGACATGGTGAACAAGAGCCGCGGCGAGCTGGCCTTCAACATCATTGACGTGGAAGGTGCGCCGGGCGCCGATGTGGTGAGCGCGATTGAAGTGGTGGAACACGTCATTCGCGTTCGGGTGATCTAAGCAGGGCAACCCACGGCAGCTCCCGTCAATGGCCCAGCCCCTTCGCATTCTTGTGGCGGGCGCAGGCATTGGCGGCCTGGCCACCGCGCTGGCCTGCAGCCGTGCCGGGCACGACGTTCAGGTGTTTGAAAAAGCGGCTGCGTTTGAGCCGCTTGGGGCGGGTATTCAATTGGGCCCCAACGTTACGCGGGTCTTGCATCAATGGGGACTGGCCGGCGCCTTGAATGATGTCGCCGTGTCACCCGCCCGCCTGCTCGTGCGCAGCGCGCGAACCGGCGCCGAGTTGGGGCAACTTCGCTTGGGCGACAACATGGCCAAGCGTTACGGCGCGCCCTACATGACTTTGCACCGGGCCGATCTGCAAGGCATGCTTGCGCTGGCGTTTGAAAAATCCGCTGGCCAGTCGATTGCATTTGGGCATGCTGTCGGCGGTTTCACCCAAGACGCCGCGTCAGTGCGCCTTCGTTTGCAAACGCCCGATGGGCACACGCCCTTGCGAGACGGTGACCTGCTGGTGGGTGCAGACGGCCTGTGGAGCAAGGTGCGCCAGGCGTTGCATGGCGACGGCGAACCACAGGCGACCGGCCACATGGCGTTGCGCTGTTTGATCGGCCAAAGCGACTTGCCAATACCGCTGCGCTCCGCCTTGAAGAGTGACGACATCAGCGTGTGGTTAGGCCCCAACCTGCATGTGGTGCATTACCCGGTGAAGGGCGGCGAATGGCTTAACCTCGTGGTGGTCTTGCAAAACACCGCGCAAGCGCAGCCCGGCGCATGGAGCCAAAACGTGGGCGCTGCCGCCATCGAACCGATCTTGCGTGGCCTGTTTTCCTCATTGCGAGACTTGTTGAGCTTGCCCGGCCAACCCGACGCAAACAGCCCCGAATGGCGCAAGTGGGATTTGTTCGCCCGCGCGCCCATGCAGTCCGCGCGTGAACATGGGTTTGGCCGCGTGGCGCTGCTGGGTGACGCAGCGCACCCGATGTTGCCCTTCCTCGCGCAAGGCGCAGGCATGGCGATTGAAGATGCAGCGGCGCTGGCCGGCACACTGGGGCCCGCGCGCGATGCAAACGATGTTTCGATGCGGCTGGAAATTTTTGGGCGGGCCCGCTGGCAACGCAACGCCCGTGTGCAAGCGCGGTCGCATCGAAACGCGCAAATTTTCCATGCCCGTGGCGTCACGCGATGGGGGCGTGACGCGGCGATGAAACTTCTCGGCGAGCGCTTATTGGATGTGCCCTGGCTGTATGGCGGACGTTGACGGCAAGGTTCCACCGAGCCAGCCTTTGCGCACACCCACCCAGTTTCCAGCGCTCGTAACGAATGTCGATCACGCGCCGTCCTACAGCGTTGACGCCGTAGAGGCAATCCACCTTGGCGCCATGGGCCATCACCTCGTCGCTTATGCCCAATTGCGCCATGGCGGCAAGGCCGGTCGGTTGCATCAAGATGCCAGCGCCGATGGCTTGCGGATCTTTGAACTTTTCAAAAACCGTGACGTGATGGCCAGCACGCGCCAGCAAAGTAGCCGATGCCAGCCCAGCAAAACCCGCGCCGATGATGGCGATCCGAAGGTGGGGTTTCAAATCAGGCGCAGCGCGATAGGCATGTCGACAATTTAACCTGCTTTCACAGCGTCAATTTCAGGGCGATCCTCTATTTTTTGCACTGCCGTCAGCGGTTGTGGCGACCGCCCCAGCCAGCGTTGTGTTTCGCTGTCATTGGTTTCGGTTCCCGCTTGCAGCATGCGCATGGTGTCGATGCTGAAAACGTTTTGCGGCAACCGGGCGGCGAACCGTGCGGTGAGTTTCATCAGCCACCAAGGCATCGGCAGCCACAAGGCCAGGCCATGGCCGCCAGCTTCACGGTAGGTTTTCATCATCTCGCGGTAGCTCATGGCATCTGGCCCGGCCAGCTCGATCACGCGCCTAAGCGCCTTGGGGTGCTCACAAATGCGGGCCACGGCCTGGGCCACATCGGCAACTTGAATCTGCGCGACTTGCGACGCGCCAGGGTGCAGCAAACCAGGCAAGGCGATGACGGGCATTTTGGCCAGCCACTTGAAGAGGCGCGTGCTCGGACAGCTTTCGTCTGCGAGCAAGGCAGGTCGGACGATTGCAAAATCGACCGTCGAGTGGTGCAACGCTTGTTCACCCGACAGTTTGCTCGCCATGTAGCCGCCCGGCACGCCGGTGCCCACGCCCAGCCCTGAAATGTGGACGATGCGGGCAACGCGGGCCTTGGCGCAGGCAGCGAACAAAGCGGCTGGCGCTTTGACGTGCACAGCGTCGAAGGTGTTGTCGCTGCGTTCGATCAAGATGCCGATGGCGTTGACGACGATGTCGGCACCTTTCACCGAGCTGGCGAAAGCCTCGGCGGTGGTGTCGCGGCGGAAATCGACCTGAATGTCGCAGCCGCAGCGGCCAGCGGTTTCGACCTGGTGGCCCCTTGCTCGCAACGTGCGGGCGATGGCGCTGCCCAAAAGGCCTGCGCCGCCAAAGACGATGATTTTCATGCTGCTGTCCTTTCTGTTGAACGGGTGTTGCCAATTGCGCTGCACGCGCCCGCTTGGCAGGCGCTGGCCGCCTGCTCTGCGCGTTTTGCGGCTCGGCGCGCGCGCAGGTGCTCAAGCGCGGGCAAGAAGGCTTTGGAGAAACCGTAGCGGTTCCGCGCGAAGGCGGCGTAGGCCCTGTCCAGCACCGGCTTGAGCACGGGCCAGCCCAAGGGCGCCGCCCAATGGCCGAGGCCCACCGCGGCATAAGCCAGACGGAATGCTTCGGTGCCAATGACCAGAGAGCCGTCTGGCCGCGCCGCATGAATCAATCCGTTCATTTCTTGAAGGCTTGCACCAAAAGCTGCCGGGTCAAAGTGCGGCTGGGCGATGTCGATGAACACCAGCAGGCCTGGTGTGTTGCGGGCCTTGAGGTTGTCCATTTCCAGATTGCAGATGGGGCAGGCGCCGTCAAAGAGGAGGGTCAAGGGGTAGTTGACCGGGACAGCGATGGCGTGGGTTTTTGTGGTCATGTTTCCCTTTGTATCTGTTATTTCTGTCTAAAGAGAATAGTATGGCCAAAAAAATGCGCCTGACTTGAATTGAACAGCTTCACACACCGCCCGCCCCCGACCCGCTTGGCGATTTGGTCAAAACGGGCTTGTTTGGAGCCCGTTTGCTCAGGGCAGACTTTGCTGTGGAAGCAAAAACATCGCCCCGAATGAGTTTCTGGATTTTTGCGCCGAGTTTCAACACTTTGGTGAGCGTGGCGGTGTCGAGCCGCAACATCTCGTCGCTCCATACCGTCAAGGTCTCCAGCATGTTCAACATCTCGCGCATGCGTTTGGCGCGATCCATCCCGTCAAGCATGATCTCGGGGTGATTCAGCAGCTCGCGCAACATGTCGATGGTGGGCTTGAGTTCCCTTTCCTGGCGCTCGCGCACGATGGTGCGGGACAACTCCCAAATGTCGGTGCCGGCTTCAAAGTGGTCGCGCCGGTCGCCCATCACGTGCACCATCTTCGCCAGCTTCCAGGCTTGCAACTCGCGGATGGAGTTGCTGACGTTGCTGCGGGCCACGTCAAGCGTGTCGGCGATCTCGTCGGCAGGCAGCGGTTTGCCGGCCAAATAGAGCAAGGCATGAATTTGCGCCACGGTGCGGTTGACGCCCCAGCGGGTGCCCATTTCACCCCAATGCAGGATGAATTTTTGGCTGGTTTGGCTCAGTTCCATGGTGGTCTCTGGCGGTATTGATTTGACTTCTTGTTCGAACCTTAGCACCAATGTAAATCCGTCAATTGTTTCTGTCAAGACTGAAATTAAGGAATTTCATAGCTTTCGTTGTTCCGACCGATTTAAGTCGTCAACAAGCCTGTTAAAGCTGTGCACGCGGTTCTGGCGCCCCTGAGTGGTGACGCATGTGCGCCGTCGAAGCACCCTAAAAATGAGTTATTTTGCAGCGAATAATCAAACAAAAATAGATTTTAAATATAGCAAACTATTCAAATAATTCGTGACTTATAGTCAGTAAATATGTGATGATTTACAACTATTAAATATATTAACCCCAAAATGGGTATTATTGGGTAAAAACTGACTCCTTGTGCGAAGATGACTGGTCGGTGCAAGACGCGTGCGCCTGGCATCTTGAGTCCAGCGTCCTCACGAATGTGATCGCTCGCCAAATAGCACGTTCGAGATCACGATCCCGATTGATGTCCCGGTCGAAGTTCTTCCATGTGGTTGCGTAAATAGCCCAAGAGCCGAGTGCGTCGCCCGTTCCCCCGCTGCGTTCCCGGCTCGTGGGGCGGAAACAGATCCGGGCGCGATTGCGAGGTTCGGTCGAAGGCAGATCGCCAGCGCATCTTGATCGTGTGTATGGAAACACACAAAACATTGGCCGCTTCCTCGTCGCTCACATTGCGCAGTGCCAGCAACAACAAATCCTGCTCGGCCGGTGATAAATGAAGCTGGGGTTCCTGCGACTGAAAAAACATCGATCCCAAGGATCCCAAGCGGCGTGTGGCCTGGTCCGCATTCATTCCCAGAAGGTAGGGGCGTTCGGCAGGCGCAAGCCGGCTGACCGCGGCATGTGGCCCTTTGCGGTAGTCGGTTGCCAGTCTGAATCCGCCTGCGCGCGTGATCCAGAACAAATCGCGCCCGAAGATTTCACGGTAGTAGGCCTGCAAGCGGTAGCCGTCAAGGAATTCGTGGGCAGAAGCCTGCACCGCCGGCAGCCAGCGGAATGTTTGCGGGCGCAACCAATTGCCCTGTTCAAACGCAAAGTCGATCCCAACCACATACAGCCCCTGCGGCGTCTGAGAAGTTGGCATGGATTTGGGCGAAAGCAAAGGTGAATTGCCTGCCAGGAATCGTTCCAGGATTTGTTGCGCGAGATATGGCGCTGGGTCCGCCAGGTGCTGTTCAAGAAAATCGCCGTTGACGAAGACTGCCGAAACCAGCCCTTGGACTGCTTCGCTCGCCGGCTTGGCGTCATCCACAAATACGTGAACAACGTGCTGCCGGCTGCGAATGAGGGACAGCCAAAACTGCGGCAGCCGATCAATCAGATCCAGGCGATAACAGCCACGACTTTGCCTGTGAATCAACTCCAGGCAACGAGGAAAGTCACCCGGGTCAGCGTGACGAAAGTGAATGCCCATGGGGTAAGCCTTTTGCCTGATTTCAGTGACCTGATTTTTACCCAATTTGAGTAATGCCACTCAGCGATTCTTTTTTGTACCCTCGGGCATACACGAGCGCAGTGCTAGTCATGTGTCTATCCAAACCCATCAGACGAATCCCAGACCTCTTCTATCCGTTGAAAACGATGCATCACTCTGACGCTTTTTCCGATGCGAGCGCGCGGACTCGGCCTCGCCCAAGCACCCGCTGCCGCGCTGCTGCTGCACTGCAGCGGGTACAAGCTGCGGGTGTCGCGATGAACGGCGAAGCGACGCAGCTCACGGCCACAGGCCCCTTGCCGCCAATGGTCACTGCCGCGTCAACCGCGCGCCGGATGCATCACGTCCACAGGCAAGGGCAGCGTCCAAACCACCTGGTCGGGATAACGATCAGCTTCGGTGCGCTTGCGCTCGGCGCGTTGCTCTACGCCGTTGTGCGGCCGCATGCCGCCATGTTTCTTCCATCGGGCTGGCATCAACCTTTGCTCGACTCGCCGTGGTCACCACTGATGAGAGTTGTTCTCGGTTCCGCACCGACCTTTCTTCACGCGACCGCCATGTCGCTGCTCATCTGCGCTGCCGTGCAGGCTGCAACGCGCGGAGGCATCGGCCGATGCTGCGCGGCGGTGTGGGGCGTCGAATTTGTATTCGAGTTCGCACAGCATGCCTCGATTGCTGCCGTGCTGCTCAGTTTTTCTTCCTCGGCGCCTGCAGCGAATGGGCTCGTCACTGCGCTGCGCGCTTACGTCGCGCGAGGAACGTTTGATCCCCTCGATTTGCTTGCAGCCTTCGCCGGATGTATTGCCGCATTCACTGTGCTCGCCGGCCCGGCGCACCGGACTCTGACTTCACCTGGAGCACGCCATGTTGCAGCTTGATCGATGGATTCGGATCGCGGTGGTGGTGCCGGTTATTGCGTTCGGCGTCGCGACCCTGGTTGCCTCTGGAGGCACCCCATTTGACCGATTTGGTATTAACACTGGCCTTCCTCCGGGCGTTGGCGTAACCTTCGTTGCCCAGTCCAAACTTTCGCCGGTCGTCGTCGTGTCGAGCTACCACACGAGCGCGGGCTTCACCAGGGCGGTCATCATGACCACCGAGCGCGAGAACGACGACCCACAGCGGCCGGTGCAGCAGTTCGGCCGGTCTTTCACGTTCGTTCCCCCGACCTTGAGTCAACCGCAGGCCTTGGCCGCGAGTACGGGGCAGACGTTCATTTCCTCGCAAAAACCCGTTCCCGGCTCGCTCGCAACGGATGCTTCTGGAACTGCAATCGCCGTCTGGGGTGCCCGCAACGCCGGCACGCTGGAGCTGTACGCCAGTCACTACTCGGCAATCGTCGGCGACTGGAGTCCGCGCGTACTGCTCGCCACGCCCAGTGGCGGTGGTGAGACCCGGGTTTCTCGCGTCGCGATGGATGGCTTCGGCAAGGCACTCGTGGTCTGGTCCGACGGCAATGGCTTAATTCACAGCCGCTCGTTTCTACCGGGACAAGGCTGGATAACGCCGTCCACGCAGCCTGGCGGCGCCAGCGACGTCGCCATGCGCCGAGGCCAGGGACACGCGTTGTTCATCGATTCGGCCGGCGACTTGTTCATCGCCCAGTTCGACAACTTCAACTGGAGTGCGGCGGTTCGCGTCGGCTCCGGGGCGAATCCAGCGTTCGGCTCGCCGCGTCTTGCGAATCACCGCGATGCACCCGATGGCAGCCTGGTCGCCGTGTGGGCCGCGGCGGATGGCATTTACTTCAATCGCATGACCGCAAATGGCCCGGAGTTCCCCAACGGCCAGAAGATTCCCGGCAGCGACAACGGCCGCCAACCGCAGGTCGTGATGGGTGCGAACGAAGAGACGACCGTGGTCTGGGGGTCACTCGCCGGCACCTTTGCCAACCGCGCCGTCGGCCGCGTCTGGGGCACCGCGCAACGGATCGATAGCGGCTCCAATCCACGACTGGCCGGCGACGCGCTGGGCAACGCGGTTCTGGTTCACGCCAGCAGTTTGGAAAACAGCACGAATACCGTGTTCGCCACCCGCTTCATCCGCGGCAGCGGCTGGCAGGCGAATGAACAGATCGGCACCGACATGGTTCGACAAGGCATCGCCGATGTGGCGATGGATGACAACGGCCGCGGCCTGGTGGTGTGGGAGCAGGAGATAACCACCACCACCACCGATCCGCTCGACACCCGCATCGCCACCGCGGTGATCGGCGCACCGATCGCGCAGTTCACGGTCCAGCCCAATCCGGCGTTGGTGGGTACGCCTGTCGCGTTCAATGCCGCGGGCAGCAGTGATCCGGGCGGCGGCAGCATCGTTCGTTATCAATGGGACTTTTTCGGTGACGGGCTGCCGGATGTCAACCCCGAGGGTGCAAGCGTCAACTTCACGTTCCCACTGCCCGGAACCTATGCGGTAAAGGCCTTCGTCACCGACAACTCCGGCCTGGTCTCCGAGGCTTCCCAGATGGTGGTGGTCGGCGCAAGTCCCGGCGCCGTCGTCGCACCCTCCATCCTTACGCAGCCGCAGAACTTGTCGAAGGCGGAGGGCGACAGCGCCACGTTCTCGGTGGTCGCCAACGGCACCAACCTGGTCTACCAGTGGCAGAAGAACGGGGTTGCAATTCCGGGCGCAACCAACTCAAGCCTGAATCTGGCCGTCGTGCAGGCGTCCAACGCCGGCAGCTTCACGGTGCTTGTCAGCAACCTCGTCGGCGGCGTGCCGATCAACAGCGTCACGAGCAACGCCGCGGTGCTGACGATCATCACCTACGGCGTCAATCTGCTGGTCAATCCGGGGTTTGAATCGGCTGTGCTCGCCACGCTCGGCCTGCCGACCGCTCCGGGCAACTGGCAAGGCGACCGCGCGGACTCCATCGGCGCCGACCAGGGCATCGCGCCGCGCAGCGCCGCGCAGATGCTCAAGTTCATCGCCACCGGGGACGTACCCAGCACCAACAACCTCACCAGCCAGCGCTGGCAGATCATCGACGTCAGCGGGTATGGCGCCGATATCGATGCCACGCGCGTGCGCGCCGACGCATCGGCCTGGTTCAACCGCGTCATCGGAAACGGCTTCACCGACCGGCGCTTCGATCTGCGACTGCACGCGTTCAGCGGCACGCCGTCGCAGTTGCCGGTGAGCTACGTCAATCCGGCCGGCGTGCGGCTGGCGGAGCTCACGGTCTCGGTCGATACCACCGGCAACAACTGGCAGCAGGCGGTGCTTCAACTCGCGTTGCCGGCGGGCACGACGTACCTGCTGGTGGAGATCTACGCGTACGAGGATGTTCGCAATGACGCCGTGCTGCCGGAATTCGACGGCCACTACGCGGACGACATTTCGCTGATGCTGATACGCAACTGAATCGCACGACCTGCACAACGGACATCAACAAACCACGACGGGGCGTGAGATGAATGCAACTTCATTTTTTCGTGCAGCGAGCTATGTGCTCGTATTGGCCTTGACCGCCTGCGGCGGCGGCGGCGATGACGCAGCGCCGCCAGCGGTGATCGGTGCGGCCGGCGGCACGGTGACGGGCCCGAACGGCGCGCAGGTCGTGGTGCCGGCCGGTGCGCTCTCGGCCAACACCGCCATCGCGGTGGCTCAGTCCAGTGCCGGCAGCCCGGCGCTGCCCGCCGGCATGAACGCCTTCGGCTCGATGTTCGCCTTCACCCCGCACGGCAGCAGCTTTGCCGTGCCGGTGACGATCACAGTGCCGTTCACGGCGGCGTCGGTGCCGGCCGGCGCGACGCCGATGCTCTACAAGACCAATGCCGCGGGCGCCTGGGAGCAGGTGGCCGGCGCAGCCGTGAACGCGGCAACGATGACGGCGCAGGTGACGAGTTTTTCGTTCCTGCTGGTGGGCGCCGTGCCGCCGCAGATCACGACCCAACCGGCCGATCAGGCGCTGACGGAGCCGGCCACGGCGAGCTTCAGCGTCGTGGCGATCGGCTTCAATCCGCCGTTCACCTACCAGTGGCAGCGCAGCGACGACGCCGGCGCAAACTTCATCGACATCGCGGGAGCGAACGCGAGCAGCTACACGACCGGCGCAACGGCCGTGGCCACCGACAACGCCGACCGCTACCGCGTGCTGGTGTCCAACTTCGGCGGCAGCTCGGCCAGCGCCGCGGCCACGCTGAGCGTGACCGGTGTCGTTGTCGCGCCGACCATCACCACGCAGCCGCAGAGCCAGAGCGTGGCGGCGGGCAGCAACGCAACGTTCACCGCAGCAGTCACGGGGACCAACCTCGTCTACCAGTGGTTCAGGAACGGCACTGCCATCACGGGAGCGACCAACGCGAGCCTGAACCTAGCCAATGTGCAAACCACCGATGCTGGCAACTACACCGTGGTCGTGAGCAACCTCGTGAACGGCGCGGCGATCAACAGCGTGACCAGCAACGCGGCGACGCTGACGGTGACGACAGGCACGACGCTCAACTTGACGGGCATCTGGATCACCAACTTCACTTGCACGGGATCGGGCGGCACTTTTTCGGGGACAGAAACTTTGACCGTCTTTCAGACCGTCATCCAGGTCGGCACAAACGAGTGGACCATCACCACTCAACCGGATGGGGGGACCTTCACCGGGCCCCTGGTCGGCAACGCCTTTAGCTATTCCGGCAGCGCACCGGGCTACACAGAGAGCGGCATTTGGACGCTGACGGGCCCCAACAACTTTACTAAAACTTCCAACTACGTGAACGTCCCCGGACCCGGTGGTGGTAGCTGCCCGGGGACCGGCCAACGCCAATAGGCGACGAGCTGAACATGGACTGGTTCAACCGGCTCGTGCCGTGACAGGCGTGGACTTCTTTAGCTGACGGAGAGTGTCATGAACAATCACACCCAACGCAGGCAGGCAAGCGCCCTGCATCGGCTGTGCGTCGTCACGGTGATCGCGCTCGCCGGATGCGGCGGCGGCGGCGGCAATCCCCCACCGCCGCCACCGGCCTCGGTCACGCAGACGATCAGCGCCGCCGCCGGCGGCACGATTGTCGAACGTCACGCCAGCGGCAAAGCCCCCTGCTACCCCGCCGATGGCGACTTTGGCAGCCCAAGGCTCAACCTTGGAAGCGAAGCCGATGAACTTGCCACCCACGCCGAAGGTGACGACAGTGGCAAAGCCCGTCAGCATCGCGTCGGCAACGTTGGCTTTGACAAACTGATCGTAGGCGTCGGTTCCGTAGCCGTATTTGCCGCTGTTGTACTTGGCGACTCTCTGGCCATAGCGCTCGAAGCACTGAGCCCGAGGGTCAGGTCTCCCATTTCCCACTTCCGATCCACATATTCCATACTCACCGCCCATTTTCATTCTCCCCAATCACCCGGCTGACCCTCGCTAAACCCACGATGGACTCGCGCCTGTCTCCGCGTGCGGTGTGATGATAAACAGCACCAGGGGACTCAATGCGCAGGGGTCTCACCATGGCCAAAGACTAACTCAGCTTTGCTTGTTTTTGCAAGATGGGAGACTTGACCCTTGGTCTTTGGTTTTCGGCATCCTAGCCCTGAAGCGCACGGCCACGGCAAGATTCTGGGCGGTGGCATGGTCGGCACGCATGCGGGCGACATGATTGGTGAGATTGCGCTGGCGATTGAGATGGGTGCTGACGCCATCGACATCGGCAAGACGATCCACCCGCACCCGACTCTCGGCGAGAGCATCGGTATGGCGGCTGAGGTGGCGCATGGGAGCTGCACGGATTTGCCACCGGTGCGCAAGTAACGCAAGCACATCGCTCAAAGTCCAAGCCCGAACTGGCTTCGGTTCGGGCTTTTTGCTGCCTGTCTGCTTGCGATGAGTATCAACACAAATACTGTATTAATGTACAGTTGTGTGCCGTATGCCACGCCCATCAAGGCGTTGCACTATGCACACGTCTACAGCTCAGTCGCACGTAAGGCCACATTCGCACTACCATGCGGGCCGCAGCGCGGCTGCTACAGCCCCAGCCGCATCAGCAGGCAAACCCAAACTCTACAACCCGCGCCACCCTGAGCGCACGCTGCTCTACCAAACCATTGCCGAACATTTTGAGACCTGGTATGAGCTCGCCAGTGCAGGCCAGTTCGACGGGCAGGGCGATTACCACGCACCCAAGCCCTATATCCGCCAAGCATTTCGCAAATACCTGGAGTGCGGCATCTTTGCCCACGGTTTTGCCCGCGCCCGCTGTGGTGACTGCGGGCACGACTACTTCGTCGCCTTTTCCTGCAAAGGCCGTGGTGTGTGCCCGTCGTGCAATACGCGGCGCATGGTGCAGACGGCGGCGCACCTGACGGATCATGTTTTTCCGCGGCTGCCGGTGCGCCAATGGGTGCTGTCTGTGCCGAAGCGGCTGCGCTACTTCATGCAGCGCGATGGGGCGACACTCAACATGGTGCTGCGCATCTTTTTGCGGGTCATTGCACAAAGCCTGCAATCGGGTAGCCCCGGTGCGGCACAGGTTGACAAGGCGGCCCTGCACATTGGGGCAGTGGCTTTCATCCACCGCTTCGGCTCCAGCCTGAACGAACACGTGCATTTCCATGTCTGCGTGGTCGATGGGGTGTTTGAGGAGGTGGCAGGCATGGCCGATGCCGATTCCGATGCCGGTCTTCCATCCTCACCAGCCAGCGTGATCTTCCACCCGGCCAGTGGCGTCCACGAGGCTGCCGTGGCCCAGGTGCAGGCCACCCTGCGCCAGCGCATCCTGCGCGCCTTCGTCGGGCGGGGGCTGCTGGAGAGTTTTGAGGCCAAAGAGATGCTGGGCTACCAGCACAGTGGTTTCTCGGTGGATGCCGCAGTGCGCATTGGAGAACATGACCGCGTAGCCCTGGAGCGGCTGCTGCGCTATTGCGCGCGCCCACCGTTTGCCATGGATCGCCTACGCAAAGCAGGCGCTGAGCTGGTGTACCGCTGTGCCAAACAGCACAGCGAGCCCAGTTCTGACAAACGAGGTGCCAGGGTGGACGAACTGCACCTCACGCCACTGGATCTGATCGACCGCATTGCGGCCCTGGTGCCGCCACCGCGCACGCACCGGCATCGCTACTTTGGCGTGCTGGCACCGAATTCGCCGCTCAGGGCCGCGGTGACGGCTCTGGCTGCCCCGGTGCAGGCTATGCCCGTGCCCACGGGTTTGAGCGGGGAGTGTCCAGCGCCTCAGGGCAATGCGTGGCCACCCCTGCCTGAGTCTGCGCAGCCTAAGCGTGCAGCGCACTACCTGTGGGCGGTGCTGATTGCCCGCATATACGAGGTGTTGCCCTTGCTGTGCCCGATGTGCGGGGGGCAAATGCGCCTCATCGCGTTCATTACGCACAGTGCCGACATCCGGCAAATACTCGACCATATTGGTGTGCAGCCCGAACCACCGCGCATCGCCTCGGCACGCGGGCCGCCGCTTTGGGATGACTGTGATGCGCAGAAGGATGACGGGGTGCAAGCCGAGCCAGACTGGGATACGGCGGCGCAACCCGAACCAGACTATGGGATCGATCAGCGCGTCAATTGGTGACTGGTATGCGGCGATTTTGAAGTGCTGCGGGGAGTGGCTGCGTGCGCAGCGGACTGAAGGCGGAGTTGCGCAAAGTCGGCTCGCCATTGGGCGACTGCGACCACTCAAACTGCACAGACCAGGGGCCTTCGGAAGCTCAAAACCCGTGCCATACTTGGCGTCATGTGGTTGAATTGTGGCAACGGCAATCGTGCTGTCGAATTTGTGCGGCATCGAAGCGTCGGCGCAGTCGCGATGGGTGTTCGTCAATGGCCTGCGGCTGAACGATGGGAAGGTCGCCGAACTCGTGCGCTTGAGCTGCGCCGACGTTCCCGATGGCTCGTACTGGCTGAACGCACAGACCGGCGCGTGGGGCTACATGGGCAATTGGCAGGTTCAGGGCGTCCTTGGCGACCGATGCAACCACGCTGGCGGCTCCGGCAGCGCTCTAAATCTCGACGGAACCTATGGCCCATTTACCACCATGCGCCGCGCCGAGGAAGAAGCCAACCGGTATCGCTCCCAAGGCTTTCATGTGGCGGCCTTTCACAATGGTGATGGTTACTACATACGGGTATCGCGATGAACACATTCGCTGTCGCCCGGGTACGCACCACAATGGCGTTGATCGGCGGCCTCGGCGCCTGCGGAAGCGGCGGTAGTGGCGGCGCAAGCGCGGCAATTGTCGGCCGCCCAGGCGTGCATAGCCTGCAGACGGAGGTCGACCGGCTCTTTCCCTATGTGGCCGACCAACCCTTCGACGTTACCCTGGTTTGCACTCGCAGCAACTCCAGCCTCACCTACTACTTCGACTTCGACCTGAACATGCGCTTCACGGCGTATTTTGAGAGCAACACCTTCCAACAGTTTTCGTTCAGCGGCAGCTACACCCACACCAACGGCGAGATGCGGATGGAGGCAGACCCGAATCCGGCGCTGATGCTCGACGAGACCACCACCCGCATCGTCCCGCACCTGGGCCTATTGGCCGAGTTCCATACACCCATCATGCGTTGCGGCGCAGCCGGGCACGGCTGCAACAACCCGGTGACCGAAACTTTCAAATCCTACGACTGCCCGAACATCAGTCTCCAAGCGATGGGCATTGCGAATACGCATTGAGATGACGACACGGAGGCCTCTCATGAAATTAATCCACGCATTGCCATTGCGTTCGCGCTGGCTACCCGCTCTCGCATGTTTGGTTTTGAGCGCCTGCGGCGGCGGCAGCGCCCCCAGCGGTGGCGGCGGTTTGGGTCCGTTGGCACAAATTCATCTTGGCTCTTTAACCATTAGGCCCAATCTTGTGCTCCTTAAACAAGGCGAAAGTGCGACGGTGCGCATCGATACCAACCTGCTGCCACCCACTGACGGCGTCGTCGGTTACTCGATCGGACTGTCGGTAGTCGACGCTCATTTCAATATCGTCACAGCCCCGTGTCTTCCGGTCGGCTCGGGGTCTGCGTCCTGCCGGGACTGGACGATCACGCCCCTGCCCGGCGCAATCCCTGGTGAACACTTTATCGACATCGCCAGCGTCGGCGCACGATCCGGCAAGCTGACGGGTAATCTTCATGTTCGGGTAGTCGGCTCGCCAGTCCAAAGCTCGGCCCTTGCCGTTGACTACGGCCGGCTCGCCGGATCAGAGCCATTCTCAACCTTCGACGGGCCGACGCTGGTCTTGCTGTCCAATGGCCGCATCGCCGCCGCCGGGGCCAATGGTTCGGGTGAAGTGGGCGTGGGATACCGGCCATTCATTCTGGACAGCCCGGGCAGCCGCTTCTCGCCCAGACCCTGGCATGTCGACGAATTTGTCAACACAGCGAGCGGGCCATTGTTCGAACACTCCGGGAGCAACCGCGGTCGTTGGCTGGCAGTGGCAGCCGGTCCGGGCATTTCCTATGCGCTGCGCGATGACAACACGGTATGGGCCTGGGGAGACACGGGAAGTTCGCTGGGTGATGACCCGTTCTCTCCTCGCCAATTCACCCAATTGCCACCGATTGTGGAAATTTCAGCGGGGAAGACGGGTGGAGCCCTGGCCATTGCGAACGATGGCCGGGTTTGGGCGCTCGAGCGTTTGGCTTACCAAGAACATTTGTCGCAGCCGCCACCTGAGCCAATCACGATTCTCAACGCGCAGGGCACCAGGACGCCTCTTACAAACGTGTCTTCAATTGCCGGTTCCGTTGCCAGCACAGCAATGTTCATCCAGGGAAACGGCAGCGTGTGGCTGCAACACGACGGGCAGGAACATGCGCAGCAATTTCCGGGGTTGTCGAGCCCAGCAATTGGCATCGCAACTTCCCCGACGGACGGCCGGTATTTCAGAACCGGCTACTACGTCATTCTGCTGGCAGATGGCACCTTGATTGAAGGTCGTCATAACGCCGGCGCCGACACCTCCCAAACCATCGCCGCACCTGGCTCTAACTTCGCCAAAGTCTCCGCTGGCGCCGAGTTCGCTTACGCATTGCGCCGGGATGGCACGGTCTGGTCGTGGCGGCCGTTCACGACAGCACCCACACAGGTTGCCGGGTTGGCGGATGTCGTGTCCCTCGGCCCGGATCACGCCATTCGCGGCAACTGTCCGGGTGGGTCAGGCGAGTTGTGGCGGATTCTCCATGGCACCGACGCGGCACGTCTGCCAGGATTCCGCGGGACAGTTGGCTGCGGTATTTTTGCCGGTGGCAGATTTAAGCTCACCGTCGAGATCACGGGGCCGGGTTCTGCCGAGGTATTGCCGGCAGGCCAACTCTGCCGCGGGCGTTGCGAAGTCGAAATGGACGCCGGAATCGCTGTTCGCCTCCAAGTCGCATGGGGGAATCATGGGAATGGCGCGCATTCTGACCCACGTTGTCACATCGACGCCCGCAACACGCTTGCCGCTTTTTCATTAGACCGAGATATTACCTGCCGCTATTCCTTTCCTGCGGCCTCGCCCAGCGCCGGACAAATCCCGCTGACGATCAACCTTGACGGCCCCGGCACAGTCACCAGCACGCCGCCCGGGATCGACTGCGGAACAACTTGCACGACCAACCTCACGGCGGCCTACACGTTTCTGACCCGGGCGGCCGCCCCTGGGTTCCGTTTCGACGGTTTTGTCGGTGACTGGGATTGTGAGCGCGGCGTTATCAATCTATCCGCAAGAAAGAGTGACTTTTACGAATCGCAGGCAACGGGCAAGCCGCCACTGATGTCACCCATTTGCACTGCGCGCTTTGTTCCGGTTGCCGCGCCTCCCTCGGCGCGGCTGGACATTGCCGTCGTCGGCAATGGAGACGTGGTGGGTGATTCGGGTGCGATCAACTGCGGAAGCGTTTGCAGCGCCGCCTACGCTCCAGGCACCACCGTGCGGCTGGAGCCGCGGCCTCGTTCCGGTTATCGGTTTTTTGAATGGAGCGGAAATGCGGACTGCCGCGATGGGTCGGTCACCCTCAACTCGAATCAGGCGTGTACTGCCACTTTTGCCGAGGTCACAGCCCCGGCCACCGCAACGTTGACGGTTGCGATTTCCGGCCCCGGCAAAGTCGCAGTCAACCCGCCCGGCGTCGAATGTGGCCCTACTTGCAGCGCAAGTTACCTGATTTCCGTTCCCGCAACCTTGGTTTCCCTGGCGCCCCGCCCCGACCCGGGCCGTGTGTTCGCCGGATGGAGTGGCGACTGCAGCGGAAACGCCGCCATCTCGATTGTTATGGACGCTTCCAAGGTCTGCACCGCCACTTTCGTGGTGCCACCCCCGAGCGGGTGGCAACCCGTCGGCGCCGCGGTGTCGCAGTCTGGGGTGTCGGGCATGGCCATTGCCGTCGATTCATCGCAGGCGACGGGCCCGGTGGTTTATGCCGCTGTCGCCCAGAACGGACCGGGCAATCACATCGACCTGGTTGTCTACCGATTTGAGGGCAACACGTGGACGCCTGTCGGCGGCAACCTGATCGAGAGCGGTGTGGTGTCAGGCATCGCGTTCGCGCCTTCCATCGCCATTGATTCCGGTGGCGCGATAACAGTCGCGTGGGCCGAAAACCGGCGGCGAATTCGCGTCAAGCAGTGGAACGGCACGCAGTGGGTGACACTTGGCGGCGTCTTGAACATCGACACCAACCCGTTGGTGGAAGTGTTTGACACCCAGCTGGCAGTGTCGGGCAGTGGCAGCCTGGTGGTAGCGTGGCTGGAAACCGTCGGCAACAACTTTTTCGGGCGGATGGCGCTGAAACGCTTCAACCCGGCGGCGCAGTTCTGGTCAGGCGACTACGTCTTGCCGACTGTCGCCAACGTTCTTTCCCTGCGCTTGACCACCGAGCCCTTGGGTCATGCGCTGCTCATGTTCGTGCCGTCTGATGCCGCCAGGACTTCGCTGGAAGGTTCGCCGAGGGTAGTGCGGCAAGACAACCTCGGCGCCTGGTCGGATGTCTGCACGCCGCTGACGCGCCCTTCGGCGGCCAATGTGTTCTACCCGAACACGGAAATCGGTTTTGGTATCGCGCCCAGGGGCATCACCCGCGGCCCGGTAGCCATCTTCAACAATGGCGAGGCCATCTTCGCGGTCAAATGCGGCGGCGGCGCCTGGACCGGGCTTGACGGCAGCGAATTGGGTCAGGTGGCTGTCGTGGGGCAGGGTGAATCGCTGTATGCGCTGAGTGTCAACTACGCTTCTCTGGCATGGTCCAAGGTGCGGCAACTCGTCGGCGGCGACCGTGAAATTCCGACTCAGGTGATGGTTGAGAATCCGACAGAAACGGCACTGGTCCCGAGTGGCACGCCGCTGACCTTCTTCAACGCGTCGTTCAACCAAGGGGGCCTGTCGCACACCTTCCTGCCTTCTGGCTCTGCGTTGCTCGCGGGTCCGATTCTCGACAATGGCGCTTATTCCCCTCGGGTGTACCGCTTCGAGCCATGATCCCGCTGAAAGCCCTCTGTCCCCGTCATCGGCGGCATTTCCTCTCAACCCTCTGCGCCTATTTGCGACTTCAGCACAGAGGCCACTTTGGGCATTTTTGAATTCCAGAAATTTTGGAGCGCGGATCGATGAAGGCAGAAATAGTTGTGTAAGCAGCTAAATGCAGCAAGTCCAGCGACTGGTCAGGCATAACCGACACCTTGCGCATTGACGTAGACCGAATACACCGAAGTCGTCGCCGCCATAAACAGCCGGTTGCGGTGTACGCCGCCGAAACACACATTGGCGCAACGCTCGGGCAGGTCGATGCGGCCGATCAGCTTGCCGTCTTTGTTGAAAACGTGAACCCCGTCCAGCCCCGCTTCGCCCATGCCCCAGCCGCACCACAGGTTGCCATCCATGTCGAGCCGGAAACCATCGGGCGTGCCTTTGGGGCCAGCGTCGATCAACACCCGGCGGTTTATGAGCGCCTTCACACCGGCTTCGCCAGCGACGACGTCACAGGCCAAAATCTTGCGCGGCGTTGAACGAGATTCGACGATGTACAGGATCGACTCGTCAGGCGAAAACGCCAACCCGTTGGGTTGGTTGATTCCTTCAGCCACCACACTCATCGAACCATCGGCGTCAATGCGGTAAACGTTGGTGGGCAGTTGCGGCTCGTCCTTGTCGCCTTCGTAGTTGGAGAGGATGCCGAAGGCCGGGTCGGTGAACCAGACCGAGTGGTCAGACTTCACCACGATGTCATTCGGCGAATTGAGGCGTTTGCCTTGGTAAGAATCGGCCAGCACCGTGATGCGTCCGTCGGGTTCTGTGCGCGTCACGCGCCGCGCCAGGTGCTCGCAGGTGAGCAAGCGGCCCTGGCGGTCTCGCGTGTTGCCGTTGCCCATGTTGCTGGGTTTGCGAAAAGCCGAGGTGGTGCCGGTTTCTTCGTCCCATTTGTACATGACGTTGCCCGGCACGTCGCTCCACACCAGTTGGCGTGTGTCGCCCAGCCAGACCGGGCCTTCGGCCCAGCGAAAACCGTGAGCGATACGTTCCACTTTCGCAAGCGCGAGGCGGTATTTTTCAAAAGACGGGTCAATCGCGACGATGGACGGGTCTGGCACGCGGGGGGAGGGGGTGAAGTCGGTCATGGGGATTTGTTTTGGTGAATGTGTTGAATCGAAGGGTGAATCGAAGCGTGAATCGTAATGTTGTTGGACTCAAGCGTCGAACGGATTGACGACCTGCACACCACAGCCTAAAAAATCTTTGACATTGCGCGTGGCGACAATCAATTGATGCTCTTGCGCGGTAGCGGCGATCAACATGTCTGGCGCGCTGCGCACAATGCCCTGCGCCCGGAACTGGCCGCGCAGAATGCCAGCGCGTTGCGCGATGGATTCGGTGACGGCGTAAACAGCATGAAATTGTTGCACCACGGCGTTGAACAACGCAAGTTTGCGCGCGTTGGGCTGCCAGGCCAGGCCGAAATGCGCCTCCTCAATCGTGACCGCCGAAATGCCCAATAAATCCGCCTGTTGCAGCCAGAGCATCACTTGGGCGGCCGGGCTTTTTTTGACGAATTCGCTGACGACGTTGGTGTCGGCCAGGTAGATGGTTTGCGCCATGTTTTGCCCGGCGATCAGTCGGGGCTGGTGAAGGCGTTCTCGCGCTTCCAAGCCGCTGCGCGCGCGGTTTTGGTTGGACCCTTTGGCGTCAAACCAAGATTGTCCTCAGGGGCGTAGGTTTCGCGCAGATGAGCCAATCGTGTGAAAAAAGTCTCTGCCGCAGGTTTGACAGCCGCTTGGCTAAGCTCGAAGTAAGCCGCCGAAACCAGCACCGCCACAGGCGTGTTCCGATTGGTGATGACCTGCGGCGTTTGCTGGGCAGCCGCGATCAAAGACGACAACTG
>JANOYE010000139.1:0-13570 GCA_031428695.1 Rhodoferax sp.
CTGCGGTAGAACTGGGCGAAATTGGCGTCGCGGCCGAAGGCTTCGGCGTAGGTGTTGGCGGCTTGGGCGTCGCCCTCACCTTTGACTTTCTGCGCGTCGCGGTAGGCGTTGGCGATGGTCACCTCGCGTTGGCGGTCGGCGTCAGCGCGGATTTTCTCGCCCTCGGCGGCACCGGTCGAGCGCAGTTCGTTGGCAACACGTTTGCGCTCGGCTTCCATGCGGCGGTAGACCGATTCGGTGATGGCGTCCACGTAGTCGGCGCGGGTGATGCGCACGTCGACAATTTCAATGCCCCAAGGCTTGGCGCCTCTGACTTTTTCGGTCACTTCTGTCATCACCGCGTCGCTCACGGCCTGGCGTTTGGTGGAAAGCATTTCCTTCACGGTGTTTTTGTTGACCTCTTCCTGGAAAGCGTTGCGCACCACGCGGTTCAACTGGTTGGCGCCAGCGGCTTCGTCCAGACCGACGTTGCGGATGTACTCTGTGGGCTCGGAGATGCGCCAGCGCACATACCAGTCGATCACCATGCGTTGTTTCTCTGCCGTGAGCATCGGTTCGGTGTCGCTGGTCTCCAGTGTCAACAGGCGTTTGTCGATGTAGGAAACGTTTTGGAACGGTGGCGGCAATTTGAAATTGAGGCCGGGTTCGGTGATCACTTCCTTGATCTGGCCAAGCGCGTAAACCACGCCAAACTGGCGCTGGTCCACAACAAACAACATGGAGCTGGCCAGCGCCAACAGCACCAGGAAGCCCGAAAAAATAAATCCGATTTTGTTCATGGGGTGTCCTGGGTCGATCAGCGCGAACGCGAGTTGTCACGCGAGCGGGTGTCTGGGGCCATCGGCGCTGGTGCGGCGGGCGCGCCCGGCGCGGGCGCAGCCGCAGCCACGCCACCTTCTGCCGCTGACATTTGCAGCACCTTGTCAAGCGGCAGGTACATCAGGTTGGAGCCTTGTTTGGAATCCACCATCACTTTGGTGACATTGCTGTAGACCTGCTGCATGGTCTCCAAATACATGCGGTCGCGTGTGACTTGCGGGGCTTTTTGGTACTCGGCCAGCACCGATTTGAAACGCTGCGCATCGCCCGAAGCCTGCGCCACGATGCGGGCTTTGTAAGCTTCAGACTCTTCCTTCAGCCTTGAGGCCGAACCGACGGCGCGGGGGATCACGTCATTGGCGTAGGCCTGAGCCTCGTTTTTGGCGCGCTCACGCTCCTGGCCAGCCTTGAGCACGTCGTCAAACGCGGTTTGCACTTGCTCAGGCGGGCGCACGCCGCCTTGTTGCAAGTTGATGCCGACAACTTCAATGCCAACCTTGTAACGGTCCAGGATTTTTTGCATCAGCTCGCGCACACGCGGCGCGATTTGGTCGCGCTCTTCGGAGAGCGCGGCGTCCATCTTCATTTTGCCGACCACTTCGCGAACCGCCGTTTCAGCGGCCTGCACCACGGCTTCGCCGGGGTTTTTGCTCTCGAACAGGAAGGCACGCGCGTCGCTCAGGCGGTATTGCACGGCGAACTTGATCTCGACAATGTTTTCATCCTCCGTCAACATGGCCGATTCACGCAGGCCGGTGGCTTTGATGACGGTGTCGCGGCCCACGTCGACCGAGCGGATTTGCGTGACAAAAATCAACTCGTGTTTCTGGATCGGGTACGGCAAGCGCCAGTTGAAACCAGCGCCGACAGACGACTTGTATTTGCCGAATTGCGTGATGACGGCCTGCTGGCCCTCTTGCACGATGAAAAAGCCCGTGCCGAGCCAAATCAGCACCACCACCGCCGCAATGAGGCCGGCGCCAATGCCGGCGCTCTTCATGTCGGGCTGGAAGCCGCCACCGTTGCCGCCGCCATTGCCGCCTGGCTGGTTGTTCGGGCGCTGGCCCGGCTTGTTGCCGCCCAGGCCGCCAAAGAGGCCGCCGAGTTTTTTGTTGAAGTCGCGCCAAAGTTCGTCCAGATCGGGCGGGCCTTGGTTGGAGCCGCGCGCCGGGCGGCGGTTGTTGTCGCCTTGTGGCGGAGTCGGCGGCGGCGGCGTTGGGTTCGGCTGCTGGGGCTGCTCGGCCCCGGAGGGCGCGTCACCGGCAGGTTTGTCGCCGGAAGGCGTGTCGCCGCCACGGCCCCATTTCTGGTCGTTGAGGTTGAACATGCCCCGGATTCGCTGTTGAAGTGTCGTCACGCTGGAGTCTCGTTTATAACGTCTGAAAAAGTGTCATTGTGCCCAATCAATGGGCGGCGCTACGTGTGGTTGGCAAATTTTCGTCGCCAAAATCCAGGGTATTGACCTCGGCAGGCAAGGGCAATTCGCCCAACTGAGTGATTTTCGCGGCGATCTGGCTTCGCAAAGCGGCCAATCCCTCGCCGTTGCGGGCGCTCACGAACACGCGGGGGGTTTGCACGCCATCGATTTCAAACATGTCTTCCAGGTGCAGCGGCAAGGCGCTGTTTTCAAGGGCATCGAGCTTGTTGAAAACCAAAATTTGTGGAATGTCTTGGGCGCCGATCTCGGCCAGCACGCGCTGCACCTGGTCGATCTGCTCGCGAAAATGCGGATTGGCGCTATCGACCACGTGCAAAAGCAAATCGGCGTCAACGGCTTCCTGCAACGTGGCTTCAAAAGCGGCGATCAGGCCGTGGGGCAAGTCGCGGATGAAACCGACCGTGTCTGAAAGCGAAACCGAACGGCCGGCCTCGCCCAAATACAACTGGCGCGTGGTGGTGTCGAGGGTGGCAAAAAGCTGGTCAGCCGCATAGGCCTTGGCCTTCACCAGCGCGTTAAACAACGTCGTTTTGCCCGCATTGGTGTAACCCACGAGCGAGATATTGAAGGCGTCGCGCCGCTCGCGCTGGCGGCGCTGGGTCTGGCGCTGTTTTTTGACTTTGACCAGGCGCTCTTTGGTGCGTTTGATCGACTCGCTGATGATTCGTTTGTCTAGTTCGATCTGCTTCTCGCCTGGGCCGCCGCGCATGCCGATGCCACCGCTTTGGCGCTCCAAGTGGGACCAACGGCGCACCAGGCGCGTGCTGAGGTATTGCAAACGGGCCAACTCCACCTGCAGTTTGCCCTCGTGGCTGCGCGCACGCTGGCCGAAAATCTCAAGAATCAGCAAGGTGCGGTCATTCACCGGCAGTTCCATGTGGCGTTCAAGGTTGCGCTGCTGGGCTGGGCTCAGGGATTGGTCAAACAGAATTTCTGTGGCGCCGTGTTGGGCTGCCAACAGCTTGATTTCGTCCGCTTTTCCGCTGCCAATAAAAAGCGCAGCATCCGGCGCGCGGCGCTTGCAGGTGACACGAGCGACCGGATTCAAGCCTGCAGTTTGGGCGAGCAAGCCGAGTTCTTCGAGTTCGCCGTCAAAATTGGGCAGGCCTAAGTCAACACCCACCAGAATGGCGGGGGCGATCAAGCTGCGGGTGGCTCGCCGGTCTCGGCGGCTGAAAGATTCACTGCGCGCCCTGGCACGATGGTGGAAATGGCGTGTTTGTAGACCATTTGCGTCACCGTGTTGCGCAGCAGCACGACGTATTGGTCAAAAGATTCGATTTGCCCCTGCAATTTAATGCCGTTGACGAGGTAGATCGACACTGGGATGTGTTCGCGGCGCAAGGCGTTCAGGAACGGATCCTGGAGCAACTGGCCTTTGTTATTGTTCACGATATTCTCCGTGTTCAAAGAGTGGTTGGAAAGGTGGACACGATACCACAGGGTGGCACTGTGTCCCTCGAAACATCGCGTAATTCCCGTGTAAACGAAATCCTACGCAAACAGAGAGACCGCCCGTGGCGCGAGAAGTTCAATCCGTCGTCAGTCGTCTTTGTCGGCGAACGGGTTGGCCGAGCTTTTCATCTGAATGCGCAGCGGCGTGCCGGTGAGGTCAAACTCCTTGCGAAAACGCCCTTCGAGAAATCGCTTGTAAGCGTCTGTGACATGCTCCAGTGAATTGCCGTGCACGATGATGATCGGCGGGTTCATGCCGCCCTGGTGGGCATACCGAAGTTTCGGGCGGTACATGCCGGCGCGTTTGGGGCTCTGGAACTGCACCGCTTCAAGAAGCAAACGCGTCAATACAGGTGTCGGCATTTTGCGGTTCGCTGCACGATAGGCCTGGGCAATGGACGCCCACACCGGCCCCAAACCTTGGCGCTTCTTGGCCGATATCAGGTGCAGCGAGGCAAACTTCAAAAATGGCAGCCGCGTTTCAATGGAACGTTTGCATAACTCGCGCTGGTACTCGTCCACCGCGTCCCATTTGTTGACTGCCACCACCACCGCCCGGCCGCTTTCCAGGACGAAACCGGCGATGTGGGCGTCTTGGTCGGTGACGCCTTGCGTGGCATCGATCAGCAGCAGCACGACGCTGGCCGATTCAATCGCCTGCAAGGTTTTGACCACCGAAAATTTCTCAATCGCCTCAAAGACTTTGCCCTTGCGGCGCAAGCCTGCAGTGTCGATCAGCTCAAACTTCTGTCCCTCGCGCTCAAACGGCACGGAGATGGCGTCGCGGGTAGTGCCGGGTTGGTCAAACGCAACCAAGCGCTCTTCGCCCAGCCAGGTGTTGATCAAGGTCGATTTGCCGACGTTGGGGCGGCCAGCCACAGCGAGTTTGATGACATCTGGCGTCTCGCCTTCGGCCTCTTCTTCATCGACGAGGTTCAAGGGTGCCAACGCCAGATCGACCAAATCGCGAATGCCCTGGCCGTGCGCTGCAGAAATTCCATGCACGTCGCCCAGGCCGAGCTCGTAGAACTCGGCCAGTTTGGTGCCGTCTTTCATGCCCTCGGCCTTGTTGGCCACGAGCAAGCAGGGTTTGCCAAGGCGACGCAGGTATTTGGCGATGTCGTGGTCTTGGGCTGACAGGCCCTCGCGGCCGTCAACCACAAAGATCACCACATCGGCTTCGGCCACCGCCTGGCGGGTTTGTTTCGCCATTTCCTTGTAGATGCCATCGATGGCATCGGGCTCGAAACCACCGGTGTCGACCACGATGAACTCGTGTTTGCCTTGTTTGGCATTGCCGTAATGGCGGTCTCGCGTCAAACCGGCGTAATCGGCAACGATGGCGTCGCGCGTTTTGGTCAGGCGGTTGAAAAGGGTTGATTTGCCCACATTCGGGCGACCCACCAGGGCCAGGACAGGTTTCATGGCGGATTTTTGGCGGGTTATGACCGAATGGCGGGCTTATTCAGGCCGGAAGCCGAAAACGCCACCGCTCTTCGTGACCACCACCAGCGTGTCGCCCACCAGAACGGGGGCGGCGGCGATGGCTGTGCCGTCTGTGGTGAGGCGGTTCAGCGGCGAGCCGTCGGTGCGCGAAAGCAGGTGCACCAGGCCAGTGCCGTCACCGATTGCCACAGAGCGGCCAACAACCAATGGTGCGGTCAAGTCGCGGTATTTGAGCCGCTCTGCGACCCAGGCGCGCTCGCCATCAATGCGTTTCCAGGCGATCACCTTGCCGTCGCTTTCGGTGCCGTAAACGAACTCGTCATCGCCATGCAGCCCTTGTGCGCCGACAGCAGGTTTGTTCCAGACCAATGTGCCGCGTTCCGCGTTGACACAGCCGACCATCGCTTGGTACGCACGGGCGCACACGCTGTCGCCCACCCGGCTCACTTGGGAGACGATGTCAACCAGGCGCTCGACATCGTTGGTGCCGCGCGGAACGGCAATCGGCACTTCCCAGCGGCTGCTGCCGTTTTGCGGGTTCATGCCCACCAGGCGCCCTGAGAGGCCCACCACCAAGGTGTCGCCCACTGCCAACATCACGCCGCCTTGGCGCAACACCAGCGCCTCGCCGGGTCGCACCTGGCTCCACAACTTGCGGCCAGAAACTGCGTCAAACGCGGTGACTGAACGGTCTGCGCCGAGCACAAAAACCCGGGCACCCGCGACCATTGGCGCGGTGTAGCTCAGCGCAGGGAGTTTTTGCCGCCAAATTTCACGGCCGCCATCCAAAGCGACCAGCTCATTGGCCTGGGTCACCACGGCCGCATACCGCCCGTCGCTGCCAGCGCCTGCCGAGAGCGGCGCGCCCAAGGCGGTGCGCCAGACATCGCCACCCGTGCGTGCATCGATGGTGGCGACCACACCGTCTGAACTGGCGAGCGTGACATTGGAACCGTTGGACTTGACCGTCAACGGCAAATTGACCGCACCAACACGCGCCGACCAAGCCAGGCGCACACCGATCAAAGCCGCATTGGGGCCGAGGTCGATGGGCTTGGGTGCCTCAACGGTGCTGCCACAACCCACGAGAAGCAAAGCCGCCGCCGAAACCGCAACAGCACCTGCTTGGCACTTTCGGCCCCATTGACCCAACCACGGCATGAACATCATTTCTTCGCGTCCACTGGCGGGCTCAATTCACCCGGCTTGGCGGCATCGGGTTTCGGATTCACGCCCAAGCCATTGAGTTTGACCTCGACCAAGCGGCGGTATTCGGTGCGTTCGTCAAACTCTTTGTAGGCCTTTTCGTACTCCGCCCGAGCCTCGGCCTTTTTGCCTTGCAGCATGAAGACGTCACCCTTGCGGTCGGCCACCAACGGCGAAAACTCGGGCGGAAACTTGCCAACCAGCTGCTTGAGCGCTTCATCGTAGGTTTTGTCATTGACCAGTACGGCGGCAAGCCGCAACCGGGCGATGGCCTGGTAACCTTCATCAGAAGACTTTTCCGCCACCCAGGTGAGCGCGGCCTTGCTTTCAGCCGCTTTTCCGGCTTCGAAATAGACTTTGGCCGCCAGCAAAGCACTTTGTTGTGCGTAGGTGGTCGATGGGAATTTCTCTTTGATGTCGGTGAACACGCGCTCGACTTTGGCCACGTCGCCACTTTTGGCCACACGATCCAACTCGTCGTAAAGCGCCGAGGCATCGGTGGCTTGGCTCGTTTGCCAGCGTTGGTAAAGGTTCCAGCCAGCAAACGCGCCCATCACCGCGATCAGCGCCCAAGTGATGGGGTTGCCGTATTGTTTCCAGAAGGCCTTCAGCTGATCGAGCTGTTCCTGTTCTTCGAGGTCTAATTGATTGGCCATGTGTAGGTGTTGATTAAGCGTTGGATTGTAGGGTGCCGGCCCAGGCGGAAATGTTGTCCAGCGGCTGGCGAACTTGAGCCTCAGCGCCGCCGGCCCGATCCCGCAGGGATTTGACGGTGACGCAGTTCTGCGCGATTTCATCCGGGCCAAATACCAGCGCGAACCGCGCGCCACTCGCATCGGCGCGCTTGAATTGCGACTTCATGCTGGCCACACCGTCTGCGCCCGAGGCATGTTGCAACACGCGAACGCCGGTGGCCCGCAATGCTTCCAGCGCGGCCATCACTGTTGGCAAAGGCACATCGGCGGGCACGACAGCGTAGGCATCGGGTGCCGCGCTCGGCACGGGCAAGGCAAGCTCTTGTATCAGCAACAGCAGACGCTCAATGCCCAAGCCGAACCCGACTGCAGGCGCCGGCTTGCCGCCCAATTGTTCGATCAAGCCGTCGTAACGACCACCACCACACACCGTGCCCTGGGAGCCCAGATGGTCGGTTACCCACTCGAACACGGTCAGGTTGTAATAGTCCATGCCCCGCACCAGGCGCGGATTCACCCGGTAAGCCAGCCCCGCCTCGTCGAGTACAGAACGCACCGCGTCAAAATGCGCCAGCGAGGCCGCACCCAAAAAATCGATCAGTTGCGGCGCTTTCTCGACCAGCGCTTGCATTGCCGGGTTTTTGCTGTCCAGGATGCGCAAGGGATTGCTCTGCAGGCGGCGTTGCGAGTCTTCGTCCAGCTGGTCAAGGTGTTGCGCAAAATAATGCACCAGCGCTTCGCGGTGGGCGCGGCGTTCATTGGGCTGCCCCAGGCTGTTGAGCTCCAGGCGCAGGTGGCTGCCTTCCAGCAAGCCCAACTCACGCCACAACGCGCGCGTGATCAGGATCATCTCGGCGTCTACATCCGGCCCGGCCAGGCCAAGCGCCTCCACGTCGAGCTGGTGGAACTGCCGGTAGCGGCCTTTTTGCGGCCGCTCGTGGCGGAACATCGGGCCCATCGTCCACAGCCGCAGCGGCCCGTTGTAGAGCGCGTTGTGCTCGATCATGGCGCGCACGATGCCGGCCGTGGCTTCAGGCCGCAGGGTCAATTTGTCGCCGTTCATGGCATCGACGAAGGAATACATTTCCTTCTCGACGATGTCGGTCACCTCACCCAAACCGCGCACGAACAGCGCAGTGGGCTCGACAATGGGGGTGATCAGGTTTTGGTAGCCGTAACGCCCCAGCACCCTGAGCACAGCCGCTTCGAACCATTGCCATAACGCGGAATCGGGAAGTTTTTCTGTGCGCGGCACAGACGCCGGCAAGATGTCATTCATGCCTTTGACGGCGCTGATTTTTTCGGTTTTGGCAACTCTCACAGGCGTTGTTTTTTCTGCCTGAGCGGCAGGATTTTGGTCTGTCATCGGCGTATCAGGCGGTTTCAGCCACAGCTTGGCCAAAACGCTTTTCAATGTAGTTTTCAACCACTTGCTGGAACTCTGTGGCGATGGCGTCGCCCCGCAACGTCATGCGTTTTTCGCCGTCAATGAAGACTGGCGCGGCAGGCGCCTCACCCGTGCCTGGCAGGCTGATGCCAATGTCGGCGTGTTTGCTTTCGCCTGGGCCGTTGACGATGCAGCCCATCACAGCCACCCGGAGGTTTTCCACGCCGGGGTATTTTTCCCGCCAGACCGGCATTTGAGCCCGCAAGAAATCATCAATCTGTTGGGTCAATTCTTGAAATGTGGTGCTGGTCGTGCGCCCGCAGCCAGGGCACGCGGTGACGCTCGGCACAAAGGTGCGAAGGCCCAAGGCCTGCAAAATCTCCGATGCGATGACCACTTCTTGCGTGCGCGCTTCGCCGGGCGCTGGCGTGAGGGACACCCGAATGGTGTCGCCAATGCCTTCTTGCAGCAGCACTGACAAGGCCGTGGCCGACGCCACCGTGCCCTTGGTGCCCATGCCAGCTTCGGTCAAACCCAGGTGCAGCGCATAGTTGCAGCGCTTGGCCAGCTCGCGGTAAACGGCAATCAGGTCTTGCACACCGCTGACTTTGCACGACAAAATCACCTGGTCGCCGCGCATGCCCATGGACTCCGCCAAACGCGCAGACTCAATCGCGGAGGTGATCAGCGCCTCGTACATCACGGGTTTGGCGTCCCACGGGCGCGCGCGCTGGGCGTTTTCATCCATCAGGCGGGCCAGCAGCTCCTGGTCGAGGCTGCCCCAATTCACGCCGATGCGCACCGGTTTGTTCCAGCGCAAGGCCGCTTCGATCATCTGGCCGAATTGGCGGTCGTGTTTGTCGCCCTTGCCCACGTTGCCGGGGTTGATGCGGTATTTGGACAGCGCTTGGGCGCAATCCGGAAAATCTGTGAGCAGGCGGTGGCCGTTGTAATGAAAATCACCAATCAAGGGCACGTCGATGCCCATGCGGTCAAGTTGCTCGCGCACATGCGGCACAGCAGCAGCAGCCTCCGGGGTGTTGACGGTGATACGCACCATCTCGGAGCCTGCCAAGGCCAGTTCTTTGACCTGGATCGCTGTGCCGATGGCGTCTGCGGTGTCGGTGTTGGTCATCGACTGCACACGCACCGGCGCATCCCCGCCGACAGTGACAATCCTGCCGCCCCAAACAACCTGCGCCTGGCGTGAACGCCGCGCCTTCGGGAACGCAGATGCGATAGCCTCTGCTGACATTGACTTAGCGTCCACTATTTCACCTCAAATCGAGCAACGTTGTCTCGGGACACCGGGCCCAAATCAAAATCGGCGCCCCGCACCTTGACCTTTACCGAGTCTTTGCGTCCGACAGTCACCTTCAATGGCGACTGCCCGGACGCGCCCGCTGTCTCGCCAACGGCAAATGTCCGGCGCAACTGCACTACGCCGGCGGCGTCAGTCACTTCCACCCAGGAAACGCCCGTGGCGGTGAAGACGATCAGATTTTCCGGTTGCGCTGCCGCAGGCGCGCTTGGCGCCGGCACCGCTGCAGCCGCTGTGGCTGCGGTTGTCGGTGGGGCCGGAGCCACGGCAACTGCCAGTGGCGCCGAGTTAGGTGTCGATGGTGATGAACCGTCCAATGGCTTTGCGTCATTGCCGGACGCCAGGGGCGCAACACTCTGCGAAACCATCTTAGTGCCGGTTTCCATCGCATCTTTGGTCTCTGCGGGCGTTGCCTGAGGCGCACTCCCAGCATCAGCGGTTTTCGACGATGTGAACGTGTCTGGCAGCACCAGCAACAACGCCGCGCCTGCCACCAAAACCAGGCCGATCACCACAAAGGGTTTGGACAATTGCTCAGCAATCGAGCTGCGCGCGGCAACGCCAGAAGCATTGAACGCTGCGTTCAGGCTGCTTTCATCCGTCTTCAGCGCCGTGCGCTGGCCCTGCGGCAACCCGGCAAGCACCGGCCCGGCGTCGATCTTGAGCGTGCGACAAATGCTGGACGCCAAGGCGCGTGCAAACACGGCGTCCGGCAGCAAGTCCAACCGGTCGGCCTCCAGCGCCTCGATTTTCTTGACCGGCACCTTCAGCGACACCGCCAGCGCGCCAATGTGCAGACCCGCACCTTCACGTGCCTGGCGCAGCAGCGTACCCGCCGAGGGGTTGAAGGTATTCATGGGGAGTTCATTCGTCAAAGGCACTGCGCTCATATGAAAGGGTTTCTCGGGCTTGTGCAAAACGCTTCTTCAACTGTGCGCCGAGTTGCTGCATGGCGTCGCGGTTTTCCATGCGCCGCTCGATCTTGATGCCCAGCCACAGCGACTCGGCATTGGCCAGCTCGCTGTTGTTGATGCGCCGGATGTAGAACTGCGAGCGGCTGGTTTCACCGCGCTTGAACAATAAATTGGCCAGGTTGTACCCGGTGATCGGGTTGCCGGGCTCCAGCTCATAAGACCGCTGCAGGCTCAGTTCACCCTCGGGCAGCAAACCAGCGCGCACCTGGCACAGACCCTGCGCCATCAGGGATTTGGCCCGTCCGCCATACAACGGCGTGGCAATCGCCTGCGCGAACACCGCCTGTGATTGCGGGAAGCGTTCCTGTTGGCAGAGCAGCCAGCCGTAGTTGTGCATCACGTTGGCGTCACGCGGCGCCAGTACCAAGGCGCGTTTGAAGCTTTCTTCGGCAAGTGGTATTTCGTTGAGCCGCATGTAAACCAAGCCGCGCAGGTTGTAGGCGTCCGGGAATGTCGGGTCTGTCGCCAAAGCCTGCTTCAGCTCATCGAGCGCGACCGTGGTTTGCCCTTGTTCGAAGTAGCCAACCGCCAGTTCCAGCCGAAGCCGGGCGCGTTTGCGGTTTTCGGGCTCGTCTGAGTCGGTCACGAGGTCGGCGGTTGATTTCGTGGAACTTCCATCCGGGTTGGTGGCGCAACCCGCAATCACCGCCCCGAGAAGCAACAGCGCCATCAAGGTCGCGACCCGCTGCACCGCCGACAGCAGCAAGCTTGCACCGTCCCTCGCCTGATTGACCCTGGTTGTCATGTATTCAATGCTCCTGCGCCAGTTGGGCGACAAACTTCACCGGTTTGGTGGTCGTTACACGTTGGCGCGCCATGCGCTCGTCCACGCGCGTTCGGTCATTGACATCCCCGGCCAATTGGCCACAGGCCGCGTCAATATCGTCACCCCGGGTTTTGCGAATGGTTGTCACGATGCCCGCGCCGCTGAGGATTTTCGCAAATTCCGTGACTGCCGCAGGCTTGGATCGAAGCAGCCCTGATGCAGGAAAGGGGTTGAACGGAATGAGGTTGAATTTGCCCCAAACACCGCCTGCTGCATGGACGTTGGCGGCACTGTTGGCGTGTTTGCGAACCAGATCCACCAGCTCGCGCGCTTGCCCAGGGCGGTCGTTGACGCCGTCGAGCATGCAATATTCGAAGGTGATGAAGTCCCGCGGCGCATGGGCCAAGTAGCGGTTGCAGGCGTCCATCAACTCGCTGATTGGGTACTTCTTGTTCAGTGGCACCAGATCGCTGCGAAGCGCGTCGTTAGGCGCGTGCAAAGACACCGCCAGCGCGACCGGGCAATCTGCTGCCAGGCGGTCGATCATCGGCACAACGCCCGAGGTGGACACCGTAACGCGCCTGCGCGAAAGGCCGTAACCATGGTCGTCCAGCATGACGCGCAAAGCGGGAACCAGCGCAGAATAATTTTGCAGCGGCTCGCCCATGCCCATCATCACCACATTGGAGATGACGCGCTCAGCGGCCCCAGCTGTCTTGGAAGCGGACTTCTTCAGGTGTCGCCGCAAATAATGCTCGGCAAACCACAATTGCGCGACGATTTCACCGGTCGTCAAATTACGGCTGAACCCCTGGTGGCCAGTGGAGCAAAACCTGCAGCCCACCGCACAACCCGCCTGCGAAGAAATGCACAAGGTGCCACGGTCGTCTTCCGGAATGAAAACCGTTTCAACCGCATCGCCGCCACCCACGTCAAACAACCATTTGATGGTGCCGTCTGCAGACTCTTGCTGGGTGTTGACGGCCAGCGGCTCGATTCGAGCGGCGGATTTGAGCTTCTGGCGAAAAGACTTCGCCAGGTCGCTCATTTGCTCAAAATCGGTCTCGCCGTTCTGGTGAATCCAGCGAAACAACTGTTTGGCGCGGAACGGTTTTTCGCCCAGGCCTTCGCAAAACGCGGCCAACCCCGCTTGATCAAATTCGAGCAAGTTGGCCGTCATTTTTTGGGGCGGGCCTGTGTGAGGCGAAGCTCAGGCGAGACGCATCAACGTGAATACACGTTCATGCCGGGGAAGAAAAAGGCGATTTCGACGGCAGCCGTTTCAGCAGCGTCTGAGCCGTGGACGGCGTTGGCGTCAATGCTGCCGGCAAAGTCGGCGCGAATGGTGCCGGGCGCGGCTTTCTTCGGGTCTGTTGCGCCCATCAGGTCGCGGTTTTTCAAAATGGCGCCTTCACCTTCAAGCGCCTGGATCATCACCGGGCCGGAGATCATGAAGCCGACCAGGTCTTTAAAAAACGGGCGCGCTTTGTGCACCGCGTAAAACGCCTCGGCGTCACCGCGCGACAGATGCACCATGCGGGCAGCGACGACTTTCAGGCCAGCGCCTTCAAAACGGGCGTAGATCTGGCCAATGACGTTTTTAGCGACAGCGTCTGGCTTGATGATTGAAAGTGTGCGTTCGATAGCCATGTGGGATTTCCTGATGATGGGTTGTAAGCAAAATGCCCCAAGGGCAAAGCTCCTTATTTTAACCCGTGGCCAAGGATGGTTTCAGCATAGCCCGAGCGCTGATCCGCCTTTGTTGAGGTCTGCTCCAAGCCATTTTCTGAGGTTGGACGACAGACATTTCACATGATTAAATGCTATATTATATATAGCAAACAAATCAATAATTACGTGACTTGGAGCCGATTATTTATCAAAGTATTGCAATTTTGAGATAAAAAGCCGAAAAAATTAACATGCATGAAGGGCTATCCCTTTAGCTCCACAAGAGCAGAATGCATGGATGCAAACTGTGAAGAAGCCAGTAGGCGGCGTTGATTACCCGGTGAATTGGGCCCAATACCTTGACTGGTTTCACGCCGAGGAGGCTTGTCGGG
>JANOYE010000140.1:0-3927 GCA_031428695.1 Rhodoferax sp.
CCGCCCAGCGTGTCCAGATAGTCGCGCACGAAGTGGCTGTGGTGTGCCCGGGCCCCGTCCCAAATCACCAGCAGAGGCTGCTTCAGATGGGCCTTGAGCGCCTTGAGGAATTCGACAAGCTCTTCTTTCTTGATGCTGCCTTCGTGAAGACGGAACAGAAAGTTTGTGCGCGTCAGACCTGCAATGACCGAGACATGATTCCAGTTGAAGTGGAACTGTATGGTGGGAGTCTGTCCCTTGGGGGCCCAGGTGCGCACACGGGTGGGGCGTTCGCTGATGCCCGATTCGTCGACAAAGACGATCAGTCTGCCATCGCGGTGGGCTTTTTTTTAAGGCCTGGCCAAGTGCTGCGTTTCCAGCTTCGCACGACATCTTCATTGCGCTCGATGGCGCGCTTGTTGGGTTTTTGCGGGCTAAAGCCCAGCGAGCCCAAGATGCGCCAGATTTGCGTCGGGCCGAATTTGACGCCGTGCAACCGCTTGATAACCACCCCGACGCGCTTGAGCGTCCACAGCTCTGTGCCAAATCCGTGTTCGGTAGGCTTTTGCAGGATGGCGCGACGCAAGTCTTCACGCTGGGCATCATCGAGTCTGGCCGGACGACCCCGAGATGCCACCGCGCGCAGCGCGTCAATTCCGCCGTCATTGAAGAGCGCCTTCCAGGTGTACACGGTTTGCCGCGCGACACCCACGTCGAGCGCAATTTCGGCCACTGTTTTGCCTTTTTGCAGCAATCTCCCAGCGCGAACACGCTTCTTCGTTGCCTCGTCCATTCGTTTTTTGACCATGCCTGATATCTCCAAACAACTCGTTGAAGATATAACGCATGAAGCGACAGATGGTTGTCATTAATTATGGAAAGATCAATAAGTGCTTTTTTGGATATTTTGCAATGAAATGCGCTTCTAACTCTCGTACATATCGCGCAAAATGCTATGCAAGTAATAGCTTAATACGATTGCGGCGCAGCCATTCCACGACCTACTTTGACGCACGAACAGACGTGGCAAGTTGGTTCAGCAGGTCAGTCAGCAGATCAGGCGCGGTCACCATCGCGTCGTGCCCAGTTTTGATCTCCACTATTGTCATTTCCCTGGCTTTCACCCGGTCCCGCGAGGATTGCAGCATCTCTAAAACTGGGTCGGTGCACTGCACGTAAACGGCGGGCAAACCATTGCCAACGGGGTGGGCCAGGTTCAAAGGCGAGGTGTAGACACCCAGCGGCTGTGCCGTCAGGCGGGCCTGCACGAACGCGGCTTGGCCTGAGTCAACAATGCCAAAGTAGGCTGCGTCAGGCGGCGCAATGCCCACGCCACCGCTGGCTTGCGCTGCCTTGAGGCGGCTTGCCGCCACCTCGGGCGGTATCTGCCCGAACATGGTCTGGCCGCCTTCGAGCATCATGGCATCCAGGTAGATGAGCTGGCGGATGCGCTCTGGCATGCGGTCTGCCACGCCCGAGATGGAGTTGCCGCCAAAGCTGTGGCCCACCAGAATCACGTCGCGAAGGTCTTCCCACGCCAGAACGTTGGCAATGTCGTCCACAAAGGTGTCCAGCGTGATGGATTTTGAGATCAGGTGCGCGCGCTCGCCGCAGCCGGTCTGCGTCGGGGTGAACACGCTGTGCCCCCGTGCCCGCAGGGCTTTGGCGACGTGGTGCCAGCACCAGCCGCCATGAAAGCCGCCGTGTACGAGGACGAAAGTTTTTTCATGCATCACGCGCGGCCCCCAAGGCTGTGTCGATAACCTGCCTATTTGCAACTGAAGTTGCCTGCAATGTTGACATCTCCCGTGCCGTTGTAGTGGGCGTATTTTGGGTAGGCGCACAGCGGCCGGGAGCGGCTGGCGACGCCGAAGTACCCGGGCTTGGTGGCTTCGGCATGCACGCTCTCAAGTTTGCCGCGCTCAACCCAGCTCTCCAGCGCGGTCAGCATGTCGAAGCGATCAGTGGCCATGCCGCCAGCGCAGTGCGCCATGCCAGGCACCACAAACAGTTTCAGAAACTCGTCCACTTTGCCGCCTTCGCGGGCATCGACCTTTTTGAACCAGGCTTTGGTTTCGTTGGCGCTTACCGCGCCGTCGGCGTTGCCAATCCAGGTAATCATCTTGCCGCCGCGCTGGCGAAAGCCCGACAGGTCCGGCGAATTCATCAGGCCCCATTCCACCACTGACTGCTTGTAGATGTCGGTCTTGCGGGTGACGCTGGCTTCGGTGTCATCAACGTTGTATTTCAGAAAGAAGTCAATCGCCTGTGGCACCGTCATCGGTGTCGGCGGGGTTTTCCAGACCATGACGGCTTGCGGCGCGCTGATGGTCAGCTTGAGCGAGTCGTTGGTCGTTGCGTCGTAGCTGCCGAACCAGGTTCGGCGGAAGCCCTGGTTGAACTCCGTGCCATTCGTGCCGCCAATGCCCGGATCCCACGGCTGGTTGGGGTAGATCTGTACGCCTGTAGAGGTCTTGGGGCCGGCCATCACCGTGCGCAGCGCGCCAATTTGATCGCTGGTAAGGCAACTGGCGGTCTTGCCACCTTGGCAGGTCAACGCGGTAAGCCGGGGCACCACGACGGCATCGGTGCAGGCATCGGTGTTGTGCGCAATGCCGTCCTTCAGGCCATCCAGGCCGTCGCAGGCCTCCATCACGACGTTTGACACCAGTTGAAAATCAGCGTCGGTGTAAACCTTGCCAAACAGCGGTCGGCCGTTCGCGTCCAGGTGGCCGGCTTTGATCGCCAAGGGGGCCAGTGTTTGCAAGATCAACGGCACGTAGGCGCTCATGTACGGGATGCTCAGCGCCGGAGCGCCCGCTACGATGCCATCGAAATCCTTGGGGTAGCGCTGTGCAATGCCCACTGCCTGGCGCCCCCCATCCGAGCACGACAGAAAGTAGGAGTGCGCTGGGGCTTTGGCGTAATAGGCTTGCAGAAGGGCCTTGCCGAGCTCGGCGACCACGTGGTACGAGTTGTGGCCGAAGTCAATGCGGGCCTGGGGATCCCGCGCAAACGCCGAAGGGCCGCCGGCATTGGGGTCGGAGTTGACGGCGTTGTCGTGGCCGGCATCCTGCACGATGACGGCGTAGTCGCGCGAGAAGGCGGTTGATGTCATGCCCGAATACAGGCCAAACCCGGTATCAACAATGCCGACAAAACCGCCCACGCTTTGCATGAAAAACTTGCCATTCCAGTTGCCCTGCAGGGGCATGCGCATGCGGAACTTGATGGCGTAGGGCCGACCGTCGACCGCGCTGATGCGCTCGTTCATGGCCCCCTCGATCAGGCAATGGGCCTTGGCATCGGGCGTTGCCGCCTCTTCTTGCGTCTTGGTGATGCGCAGGGTGGTTCCGACCACTGGGTTATTCGCAGCGATGCTGGCAGCGGCGGCGGCGCAACTTTGGGGTTGGGCCGATGCCGTCACGGCGGCCGGACTGCCACATGCGACCAACAGGGCCGTGACCAGGGGAATTGAACAGGCGATCCATCGTTTCATGTTGACCCTTGCGGTTAAGGTGGGCAGGTGTTGGCTAGTAAAAACCCTAGTATACTGATGAGTAGTTAAACGATACCATGAAGAATGTATGTGGGCTTCAGGGTAAATACTAGCTGGTTAAAAGGTTCTAACGTAGAGCTTTGCCGCTGACATGGGCATGAATGTGACAACAGTAAACGCAGTGAACTCAACCGGGTGGCCGCCACCGGGCACGAACACCGATGTGGTGGTGGTTGGGGCCGGGTTTGGTGGCCTGTACACGTTGTACCGCCTGCGCCAGCTCGGTTTTACGGTGCGGGCATTTGAGAAAGGCCTGGACGTGGGCGGCGTCTGGTATTGGAACCGCTATCCCGGCGCGCGCTGCGATGTGGAGAGCATGCAGTATTCCTTTTCATTTGACGAGGCACTGCAGCAAGAGTGGCGCTGGGGCGAGCGCTTTGCCCCGCAGC
>JANOYE010000141.1:0-4335 GCA_031428695.1 Rhodoferax sp.
CTTTGCCCAAGCGGTTGCCAGCCGCCTGCCTTCTCTTGCGTCGTCCATAAAGGGGCTTTTATGAATACCCAAACAGCTGTGATTGGTGTCCCCACACTACCGGCCCATACGGGTCAGTGGCGTGCTATCTACTGGGAACCCGTGATGCAGACAGGGGAACGGATTTGTGTGGGGTTTTTGACGCTTTGGGATCAACAAGCCCGGGCAGTGATGACGCTTCGCCCCGATTTGCTGGCGACTTTGTTTGGTGCGGCTGGGCAAAAGGCGCATGTGTTGTTAGACCGAGGGTTTCGCATGATGAATGCACAGCTTGGCGGCGGTTGCTCGCTGCTCGGCATTACGCCACCTATGAGTGGCCTATTTTTCGGCGAAGCAGAGGTTTGCCACGTGAATGCCTATGCTGAGTTGCTGCAAATCGCCAAGTTGATGAGTTCGAGTTTGTCCACACTGGCTGAACCCGATAACCCGGATGCCGCAGATGAAGCGGACGTTCGCCCCGAACAAGCGCAACCCGCGCTTCAGTTCGTCACGCGCGTGCGCAATCTGGCCGTAAAACGAGATGTGAAGGTAGCAAGTTGTTTCAACAAGGAAGTGGCGCTCAAAAGCAGCCGCCGCCTAACCCGTTTTGGTTTTTTGTCGGATTCATTGGTGGCTCATTTTGGTTTGCTTCAACCAAGTAACAATATCCGAAATTCGGTGCGCATGACCCGAGGCCTAATGACTGAGCTGACGTTAGCCGAGCGTGCCAGTGATCGCAAAAGTTTGCTGATTCTCGGGTTCCCACCGCTCGCAAGTCCGACTTTGAGCGATAAAGAGCGCGACGTGATTGAAGACTACAAAGAGGAGTTGGCCCTGGAGGCGCAGGAATTCAAAATTCAGTTTGCTGGCGCAGACAACGATACCGCCGCTTGCGATGCGTTAATGGCGGCGCTTTAATACTCAAAAAGCGAAAAGCCCCGATAAACCCACCGAGGCTGTAGCGCCGACCAGGAATCCCCAATCCACTTGCCGTCAGTCTACCTCAGCCATTTGTTTTGCCCAGATATTAAAGTTTTCTTTCAATGACGGGCCTCATATGCTCAAAAAATTGGATTTTTGGGCATGTTCTGAGTATCATGCCCAAATATGGCGTCTATTGCCCCTCTTGAAGCCCTGGATGCCCGTCGGTTTGAAACGCCGGGCATTCTGAAGCAGCTGGCCAGCAGCAGCCGCAAGCTGGCTGAACTGAAGGGGATTGCGGCGTCCATGCCGAATCAGGGCATCTTGATCAACACGCTGGGCTTGCAAGAGGCCAAAGACAGCTCGGAGATCGAGAACATCATCACCACGCACGATGAGCTGTTCAAAGACGATGTGCTGCCCGAGGCGTTTGCCAATCCGGCTGCCAAAGAGGTGTTGCGCTACCGGCAGGCGCTGCGCCTGGGCTTTGGCCTGGTGCGTGAAACGGGGCTGCTCACCACCAACCACATCGTTCAGATGCAGGGTGAGCTGGAGCGCAACAATGCGGGCTTTCGAAAATTGCCGGGCACTGCGCTCAAGGATGGCGCAGGGCGCACCGTGTACACCCCGCCGCAGGAGCCCGCCGATATCGTGGCCCTGATGGGTACTCTGGAGCGGTTCATCAACGATGCCGGTTTGTTCGACGCCGATCCACTGGTGAAAATGGCGCTGATCCACCACCAGTTCGAGTCCATCCACCCGTTCTACGACGGCAATGGCCGCACGGGCCGCATCATCAATGTGCTCTATCTGGTGAAAGAGGGCTTGCTGGACATTCCCGTGCTGTACCTGAGCCAGCACATCGTGCGCACCAAGGCACGTTATTACGACTTGCTGCAAAGGGTGAGGACCGAAGGCATCTGGGAGGAATGGGTGCTGTACATGCTGGAAGGCGTGGAACTGACAGCCGGCCGCACTTTGCAGACAGTGCAGGCCGTCAAGGCGGCCTTGATGGACTACAAGCACCGCATACGCGCAGGGCACAAGTTTTACAGCCAGGATTTGATCAACAACCTGTTTTCGCACCCGTACACAAAAATCGACTTTTTGCAGCGTGATCTCGATGTGTCGCGCATGACGGCCACGCGTTATCTGGACGCTTTGGCTGATGATGGTTTCTTGCATAAGCAAAAAATCGGGCGCGGCAATTACTACGTCAATCTTGCGCTCAATGAGATTTTGCGCAGCCAGCATCAAGCCGCATGACCGAAGACCAGCTTGAACAGGAAACCCTGGTCTGGCTGCAAGACGTGGGCTATACCCACGTCTACGGCCCCGACATCGCGCACGACGGCCCCCTGCCCGAGCGCAGCGGTTATCGGCGGGTGTTGCTGGAAGGCCGATTGCGAGCGGCCATAGACAGGCTGAACCCCGGCATTCCCCCGGCTGCGCGCGATGACGCTTTCAAGCAAGTGCAAGACATGGGAACCCCGGTTTTGCTCAGCGCCAACCGGCAGTTCCACCGCCTGCTGGTGGCGGGTGTGCCGGTGCAGTACCAAAGCAATGACGAAAGGGGCGGTGAAACGCGCGGCGATTTTGTGCGGCTGATCGACTGGGCGCAGCCTTTGCACAACGACTGGCTGGCGGTGAACCAGTTCAGCATTCGCGGCCCGCACCACACCCGGCGGCCCGACATTATTTTGTTCATTAACGGCCTGCCGCTGGTGTTGCTGGAGCTGAAGAACCCGGCCGACCAAAACGCCGATGTGTGGAAGGCCTTTGACCAGATCCAGACCTACAAAGAGCAGATCCCAGATGTGTTCCAGACCAATGAGGTGCTGGTGATTTCAGACGGCACTGAGGCGCTGATGGGGTCGCTCAGCAGCGACGCTGAGCGCTTCATGGCCTGGCGCACCATAGACGGCGCCACGCTGGACCCGCTGGGCGAGTTCAACGAGTTGCAGACGCTGGTGCGCGGCGTGCTGGCGCCCGCTTATTTGCTGGACTACCTGCGCTACTTCGTGCTGTTTGAAGATGACGGCGGCATTGTCAAAAAGATCGCCGGCTACCACCAGTTCCATGCGGTGCGCACGGCCATAGAGCGGGTGGTGTTGGCATCGCGGCCCGGTGGCAGCCCCCAAGTCAAAGGCAAGGGCGGCGTGGTCTGGCACACGCAGGGCAGCGGCAAGAGCATCACCATGACCTGTTTTGCTGCGCGCGTGATGCAGGAGCCCGCGATGGAGAACCCGACCATCGTGGTCATCACCGACCGCAACGATCTGGATGGGCAACTGTTTGGCGTGTTCAGCCTGGCCACCGATCTGTTGCGCGAGCAGCCGGTGCAGGCGCGCACGCGGCAGGAACTGCGCGCTTTGTTGGCCAACCGGCCATCGGGCGGCATTGTGTTTGCCACGATTCAGAAATTCATGCCGGGAGAGGATGAAGACGTTTACCCGGTGCTGTCAGAGCGCCACAACATCGTGGTGATCGCCGATGAAGCGCATCGTACCCAATATGGGTTCGATTTGAAGCTGAAAACCAGTTTCAGAAGAAAATCAGAACAAAATTGGCCATCAAGTCACGAATATATTCGTAAGTTTGCTACTAAACTAATAGCAACTGGCGATGGCGTTGTGACGCCACACCGCGCGGAATTTGCCCCGCCAAGCCACGCGCTGGGCGCGGAACCTGTCGAGTCGGTCGAGTATTACCAGGCCGGTTATGCGCAGCACCTGCGTGATGCGCTGCCCCGCGCCACCTTTGTCGCCTTCACCGGCACGCCGGTGCACAGCAGCGACCACAACACCCGCGCGGTGTTTGGCGACTACATCCATGTGTATGACATGCAGCAGTCCAAAGAGGATGGCGCGACCGTGGCAATTTATTACGAGTCGCGCCTGGCCAAGCTGCGACTCAAGTCAGAAGACTTGCCCATGCTCGATGAAGAGGTGGACGAGCTGGCCGAAGACGAGGAAGACAGCCAGCAAGCGCTGCTTAAGAGCCGCTGGGCCGCTTTGGAAAAGGTCGTCGGCGCGCAGCCGCGTGTCACCAGCGTCGCTGCCGATTTGGTTGCGCATTTTGAAGAGCGCGTCAAAGCGAATATTTTTGATGGATTCGGCGGCAAGGCGATGGTGGTGGCCATGAGCCGCGACATCTGCGTGCACCTGTACAACGAGATCGTGCGCCTGCGCCCCACCTGGCACGACACCAGCGCCCAAAAGCGCAGCGACGATGCCCGCGACCTGGCCATCCGCCAAATCATCAACCAGGCGGTGGTGTCCGATGCGGTGGTGGATATCTTCGATGCCGTGGGCCTGGACAAGCCCAACATCGGCCTGCTGGACGACGCGTTTTTGGCCCAGGTACGCAACCTACCCGAGCGCAATCTGGCCGTAG
>JANOYE010000142.1:0-5486 GCA_031428695.1 Rhodoferax sp.
CCGGCCTCGGCAAATGCCGCCAGGCCGCGCACGTTGTCAATGCGGTTCTGCACGGCAAACCGCGCCATCATGCCACGCGCTTTTTTGGCGAAGAAACTGATCACCTTGAAGTCGCCGCCTGGGCCGGTTCCACTGATGTCTTCAAAAACACATTCGACCACACGGGCGTTGAGCAATTTAGGGTTGACGCTCTTAAAGTACTCTTGCGAGGCCAGGTTCACCGCCACCCGGCCGTCGGCGCCTGGGGCATCTGCGTCAAGCCGTTCGTTCAAATAAGGCGCAATGGTCTTGGCCCAGTATTGGTAAAGGTTGTCTGGCCGCCCCACCTTGAGCGAGGTGCCCATCTCCAAGCGGTAAGGCTGCATCAAATCCAATGGCCGCAACACGCCGTAGAGGCCGCTCAGAATGCACAGGTGTTGCTGCGCCCAGGCGAGATCAGCTTCTGCCAGCGTTTTGGCAACCAGGCCGTCGTACACGTCGCCATCGAACGCCAGCACCGCCTGTTTGGCGTTTTGCAGCGTGAACTCGGGCTGCCAGGCCTGGTAGCGGGCCACATTCAGCTCAGAGAGGTTCTGGCTCAAATCCATCAATTTCGACACCTGCCGCCAAGATTTTTTGCGCAAGGCTTTGATCAGCGGCTCGGCTTGTTGGACAAACAGCGGCTGGGTGTGCGGCAAGTGCGCCGCCGAGGTTTCGTAGTCGAGGGATTTGGCGGGGGACAAGACAAACAACATTGGGCGACAAGTTCTATACGGAAATGAAAAGGGCCTTGCGAGCTAACTGGCAAGACCCTGATTATCGAGCGCCGCTTGCGAAGTCGGGTTACTTCAAGTCACCGGCGAGCGAAGCCAGGGTTTCAGGAAGAATTTGGGTGTGCGCCGGGTAATTGGTGTGGTCGCAGCCAAGCTTCACGCCCGCGCCGGCCTTCACCGCCGCACACATGGCGGGCGTCAGCTCAAAACGCACAAAGTGCACGGCCGAGGTTTTCTCGTCGTTCTCGCGCTCCAGGTCTTCATCGGCAATCGCGTAGACACGGGCATGGCCTTCAACTTCGACAAACATGCGGTCTTCCACGCCGATGAGCCGCGCCAGCTCGCGTTTGCGCTCGTTCACATCCGGGTATTCAAGCAGCAGCGTGCCCTTCCAGTTGCTGCCTTCGGGCATGAGCGGCACGTAAGCATCCAGCTCTTGCTGAATGCCCTCTTCCTCGAATATTTTTTCAATGCGCAACATCTCCTGGATTTGGCAGCGGATCGTCATCTCGCTTTCAAACTGCAAGTTGATGTGTTCGCCCAGTTGCACACTGCGCAACTTGCGGTGCGCAATGATGTCTGGCTTGTGCGCTTTGCGGTATTTGCTGTAGGCCTCCAGGGACATGAGGCTTTCAATCGTAATTTTTCCAATGAGTTGCATAAGCGCTATTTCAATCCATAAGCTTCACGGATCAGCGTGAGTGGGTGTTTCTGCGGTGGCTGAGCTTGACCATTTCCGAGCTGGTTCACGTCGAACCCCTGCGCAATGTGGTGGCCGCCGAGCGGGCAGTCTGAGGAAATCACATCCGGCAGGCCGCCGTCTTTGTGGTTGGCCATGGCTTTAAAGAGCGGTTTGCCGATCTTCATGGCCTGCTGGTGAGTGGCCTTTTTCACGCCGAAAGCGCCCGCGTGGCCGCTGCAACGCTCGTGGGTGTGGACGCTGGTGCCGGGCACCATTTTCAGCATCTCTTCGGTTTTCTTGCCAATGTTTTGCACGCGGCCATGGCAGGGGATTTGGCAACTCACCTTGCCCAGCGCCACTGGGAAATCGACCTTGAGCAGGCCATCGCGTTTGCGCTGCATCAGGTATTCAAACGGGTCCCACATGGCTTCTTTGACCAACTGCACATCGGCGTCATTGGGGTACATCAGCGGGATTTCCTGCTTGAACATCAACGCGCAACTGGGCACCGCCGCCAAAATGGCGAAACCGTCTTTGGCGTATTTGGCCAGCACCGGAATGTTGGCCTCTTTGCTTTTGTGTACTGAATCCAGGTCGCCCAGCTCCAGCTTGGGCACGCCGCAGCATTTTTCTTTCTCCACGATCACATAGGGAATGGCGTTGTGGTCGAGGATTTTCAGCAAGTCGTGCCCGATGCCGGGCTCGTTGTAGTTGATGTAACAAGTGGCATAAATCGCCACCTGGCCGGGCGTTTTATCGCCGTTTTTCACCACAGTGGTTTTGGCTTTGGGTGCCGAGGAGCGGAACCGGCGCGTCGCCAGAGCCGGTAACCAGGCGTCTTTGTCCACGCCCAATGCAGACTCCATCACCGAACGCGCGGCCTTGGTCTTGTTCACCGCGTTGACGGTTTGCACCACGATGGGAATGCCGGCAATCTGGCCATGTACATCGGTGGAGGCCAACCACTGCTCGCCAAACCCCACCTCGCCCTTTTTGAATTTGATCGCCTTGGCGCGCAGCATGGTGTGCGGAAAGTCAAGGTTGAACTCGTGCGGCGGCACGTAGGGGCACTTGGTCATGTAACACAGGTCACACAGGTAACACTGGTCTACCACCTTCCAGTAATCCTTCTTGTCAACGCCATCGACCTCCATGGTCTTGCTGTTGTCGACCAGGTCAAACAGCGTGGGGAAGGAGCCGCACAGGCTCACGCAGCGGCGGCAGCCGTGGCAGATGTCGAAGATGCGCTCCAGCTCGTGAAACGTCTTGTCTTCGTCGTAATAGTCCGCGCCCTTCCAGTCGAGGGGGTGTCGGGTGGGGGCTGAGAGATTGCCTTCGGTTGCCATGGTGGTTTCAGTGTTGAGTGTTGAGTGTTCTGCATTGGGCACTTTTGCAAGTGCCCAACAAAGACGATTCAAATCAAATCAAATCAATCGACCAATTCGACGAGCGCCTTGGCGTAACGGTTGGCGTGTGAACGCTCAGCCTTGGCCAGGGTTTCGAACCAGTCAGCCACTTCGTCATGGCCTTCGGTGCGGGCCGTTTTGGCCATGCCGGGGTACATGTCGGTGTACTCGTGGGTCTCGCCGGCCACTGCCGATTTGAGGTTGTCACGGGTCGGGCCGAAAGGCAGGCCGGTGGCTGGGTCGCCACAGGTTTCCAGCCATTCGAGGTGGCCGTGCGCATGGCCGGTCTCGCCTTCGGCGGTGGAGCGAAACAAGGCTGCCACGTCTGGCTGGCCTTCCACGTCGGCCTTGTTCGCGAAATACAAATAACGGCGGTTGGCCTGTGACTCGCCGGCGAAGGCGTCTTTCAGGTTTTGTTCCGTTTTGGAGCCTTTGAGTGCTGCCATGGAAATCTCCTAAGGGTTAACTTGGGTTAAGGAATGAAACGGGTTTGCCTTCACCATGTAAGCAGTTCACAAGTGAAAAAGCAGACCAAAGCGTAACGCAGTTGTAGGGCACCGTCTAATTGAGTGCTTCAATGCGTTAAATCGAGTTTAGCTATTGAAATTTAATTTTTAATTCTTTTTCTATATTTGCTCGCGCAAAATCAAAGCCCGTGCAGACTGCACCTGCGCCCAGGCAACTTGGGCGAGAATTCAAACGCCGCCCAAGCCCAGATTCCACCAGGAGCACCCATGTCCGCTGTTATGAAACACCCCGATTCGAGGCTGGTTTTGCCTGCGCCCGCGCCGATCCAGCAATTGCACCACTACGCTTACCGCTGTGTCGATGCCGAGGCGACGCGGCATTTTTATGAAGACATTCTGGGCCTGCCGCTGTACCACATCATCCAAAGCGACATCGTGCCCAGCACCGGCGAATATTGCCCCTACACGCACCTGTTTTTCCGCCTGCAAGACGGCTCCTTCATCGCCTTTTTCGACTTGGGCGACGACCAAGGTGCCCTGCCTTCGCCCAACACGCCCAATTGGGTCAACCACATCTCGTTTCGAGTGGACAACGTGCAGGCGCTGGTGGACATGAAGGCGCGCTTGGAGGCTGAAAACTACGAGGTGCTGGGCATCACCGACCACCATATTTTCAAAAGCATTTATTTCTTTGACCCGAATGGCATCCGCCTCGAACTCACGGCGCAACTCGCCGATGAGTTCCAAATGTTGCAAGAGAGCAAGACGGCGCACAAACAATTGGGCGAGTGGACAGCGCGCAAAGTGCAGTGGCGCGCCGAACGTGCCGCCGGCAAGGCCGTGGCACCGCTGAAGCCGCAGCAAAACGACCGACCGGAGTTGGTCAACGGCTGAAAACGCCTCTCGGCACATGGCCAAGAGGTTTTTTACTTGCTATATATTTGTTAGCATCCTACGAACATTCCACGAGACCTAGGTGCCAATTTGACAATCAACTCCGGGCTTTTGACCGCCCCCGCCTCCCCTAATGTATTGCCAGTGCTGCGGCCCCTGGCACCGACAGTGTTCACCAACGGTTATGAATTCACCCAGGGCACCGGCTACAAATTGCCCGAGTTTGAATTTGTTGCGCCGCCCGAACTCACCGGCGGCAGCGCGGTGCGCCACCCCATCGTCATCGTCGGCGGCGGTCTGGCGGGCCTGACCCTGGCCTGTTGCCTGGCGCGCCTGGGCATCAAAGCCGTGCTGCTGGACGAAGACAACACGGTGGGCGTCAAAGGCGCGTCGTCACGCGGCATTTGTTACACGCAGAAGTCGCTTGAAATCTTCCACAAGCTGGGCATTTACCAGGCCATCGCCGCCAAAGGCACGCAGTGGAGCGTAGGCCGCACTTTTGCGGGCAACGACGAGGTCTACTCATTCGACCTGAGCCAGCAGGGCCTGAACAACCTCTCGGCGCAGCCGTCTTTCATCAACATCCAACAGTTTTATGTCGAGGCCTTTTTGGCCGAGCGCACGCGCCAGCTCGGGCATGTGGATTTGCGCTGGCTTTCGCGGGTGACCTCGTTCGAGCAAAACGACCAGTTCGCCACCTTGGGCGTGCAAACACCTCAGGGCAGCTACCGCATCGAAGCCGAGCACGTCATCGACGCCACCGGCACCCACACACCGTTTCACGCCTGGGTCGGGGCCACCATGCAAACCAAAAAGGGCGACGACCGCTGGTGCATTGCCGACGTGCGTTTCACCCAGCGCCCGCCGACCGAGCGCCACACCTGGATCGAAGCGCCCTTCAATGAAAACCGCGCCGTCTGGCAGCACAAGATGGCCGACGAAGTCTGGCGGTTGGACTACCAGATGGCACCCAACGCCGACCCGGCCTATGTGAGCCGCGAAGACGTGGTGCGCGAACGCCTACAGCGCCAGTTTGGCGACGGCGTGGAGATCGAAATCGTCTGGGTCGGGCCTTATGCCTACCGCAGCATCTGCCTGGACACGCTGCGTGTAGGCCGCGTTTTTTTCATGGGTGACACCGCCAAAGTGGTCAGCCCTTTCGGCGCGCGCGGCGGCAACACCGGCGTGAGCGACGCCGACAACCTTTCGTGGAAACTGGCGGCCGTGTTGCGCGGCCAAGCCCCCGCAACGCTGCTGGACAGCTACAACCAGGAGCGCCTGCAAG
>JANOYE010000143.1:0-9523 GCA_031428695.1 Rhodoferax sp.
CTGCGATTCTTCGCTGGCTTGGGTCATCTCCCAGCCCAGCCGGGCCTGCGGCCGCGCGCCGTCAATGCGCATCGTCGTGCCGGAAATGAAGGACGCGCCGGGGCTGAGCAAAAACACGATGCCTGCCGCCGTCTCGGCCTCGGTGCCAAAACGCCCGAGCGGAACGGTTTTGAATTTGGCTTTGAGCATTTTTCCAACTTCAGGCGGGTAGTGGTCCATGCCGCTCGACGCTATGTAGCCCGGTGCCACCGCATTCACCCGCACGCCGCTGTGCGCCCATTCCACGGCGGCCGTTTCGGTGAAACTGACCATGCCCGCCCGCGCCGCGCCGCTGTGGCCCATGCCCGGCATCGAGCCCCACATGTCGGCGACGATGTTCACAATCCGGCCGCCTTTGGCCTGCATGGATTGGAGGTAACACTCACGCGCCATCAAAAAACCACCAGTCAAGTTGGTGTTGACCACCGCTTCCCAGCCCTTGGCGCTGATGGCTTCCAGCGGCGTCACGTATTGGCCGCCCGCGTTGTTCACCAGGCCGTCGATCTTGCCCAACGACGCGACCGTGGCCGCCACCACCTGTTTTACGGTTTCTTCCTGCCGGATGTCGCAGACATGAAAACTCGCCTGGCCGCCGTCGTTTTCAATTTCCTGCGCCACCGCTTGCAGTTTTTCAATCTTGCGGCCGATCAGCACCACGTGCGCCCCCAGCGCGGCCAGTTCGTGCGCGGTGCAGCGGCCAATGCCGGAGCCGCCGCCGGTGACGATGATGGCTTGCCCCTCGAACAAGCCTTTGGCAAAAACCGATTGGTAGCCCGTCGATGCGGCCATGCAGTCTCCTCGTGTTGTGTTGTCGCGTGTTGCTTGATTTTGGCGCATCCGGCGCGCCTGGCCTGTCAAGCAGGCAACAGCTTGCGCAACAGGCTTTTGCTCACCATCACCGGCATCGAAAGCAGAATTTGCCCCATGCCTTTGCCCAGCGGGTCGTTTCGAAGCGACGCCATGCCGCCGCCATCGAGCGCCTGTTCGCAGACGAAGTTGAAGGCGTGAATGCCGGGCACGTCATACCGTGTGACTTTGCCTTTGACGAGGTGGGCGAGGTAGTTGGCGACGGCCTCTTCGCTCAACTGCTCGCGCAAAATAGGGAGCAGGTCGGGATGCCTGGCAATCACACCGACGTTCGATACATCGCCTTTGTCGCCGCTTCTGGCGTGGGCGATTGAAATCAGTGTGGTTTGAATTTCATCTGAAATCTTGATATTTTTTTCTACTAAAATTGCTTCATTTATTGAAGCAATATTTTTATATTTTTCGTGACTTGAATTGCGAAAATCATCAAGATATTTTAGGTGAATATTATTTATCGAAATTTTTCCACTTAATTGGCCCTTGTCAAGCAGAAAACCAAACTGTTTGATCGACGGCGCTGCGCCCGCCCGGCCACCGCCCGAGCCGGTTGTGCCCGGCGACCAAGAGGTGCCTGCGGGCGCGACCTCTCGCGCCAGCAGATCCAGCGCCGCCTTGAGCGGGTGCATCGCCGTCACCCGCAGGACGACCTCGCGCGCGCCCAGCGCCTGCGTGTGCGGCCCAAAACAAGACTCGGTGCCCAAAACTTCAATGTGGGTGCGGGTGTAAGGCCCCCAGCCAGCTTTTTCAATCAGCTCCGAGGTGCGTTCAAGAATCGCCTCGCCGGTGCGCTGCGCTTTGCCTTGGGCATCCATGCCGATGATCGTCAATTGCGCCGAGAGTTTGAAGCCATCCAGGTAGGTGGCGCAAACCTTGTAGGTCGGCGTGGCAGGTTTGCCGCGCGCGCCCGACACCCGCACGCGGTGCTCCGCTGCATCGCCCATCTGCGCCAGGGTGACCGCGGTGAAGTCACACACCACATCGGGCAAGATGTAGTTGGCCGGGTCGCCAATTTCGTACAACATCTGCTCCGCGATCACGGCGGGCGTCACCAAGCCGCCCGTGCCTGCGGGTTTGGTGCAGACGAAGCTGCCGTCAATGCTGCATTCAACAATGGGGTAACCGATGTGCGCCCAATCGGGCACGCTCTCCCAATCGGTGAACAGGCCGCCGGTGGCCTGTGCGCCGCATTCGATGATGTGGCCGGCCAGGCTGCCCTGGGCCAACTGGTCAAGGTCTGACGCCGCCCAGCCGAACTCATGCAGCAAGACGCCCAGCGTGACGGCTGAATCGACACAGCGCCCGGTGATGACCACTTGCGCGCCCGCATCCAGCGCGGCTTTGATCGGCCAGGCGCCGAGGTAGGCGTTGGCAGTCAGCACTTTGGCGGGCAGCGCCGCACCGCTTTGCAACTCGCGTACCGGTGGATCAGATTCACGCAACTGCGGCAGCAGCGGCATCACATCGTCGCCCGTGACCACCGCAATTTTGAGTTCAACGCCCTGCTCTTTGGCCAGAGCCGCCAACGCGTCGGCGCAGCCTTGCGGGTTCACGCCGCCAGCGTTGCTGACGACACGAATGCCTTTGGTGACAACATCTTTCAACACCGCCTTCATCGTGACGCCGACGAAATCTGTGGCGTAACCCAGCTCGGGTTTCTTCAGGCGCGCACCGGCCAAAATCGACATCGTCAACTCGGCCAGGTAGTCAAACACCAAATAGTCGATCTGCCCGCTGGCCACCAATTGCGGCGCGCCCACGCTGCTGTCGCCCCAAAAGCCGGATGCGCCGCCGATTTTGATGCGCTTGCTGCTGGTGGACTTGTCGCCTGTTGTCATGCTGCCCCTAGGTTGCTGCGTTGCTGGTTGGAGCTTTCAGTATAGGCAATGCGCTGGGATTCAAGAGCCCGGTTTCGCGCCCCACAACTGTTTGAGCCGGGCGTCACGGCCGCAATTGCTGCGGTAGTAGTTGTAACGCACAGGGTTCTTCAGGTAGTAGTCCTGGTGGTATTCCTCCGCCGGGTAGAACGGGGTGGCCAGCACGATTTCTGTGACGATGGGCGCCTTGAACGGCTTGGTTTTTTGCAATGCCGCTTGGGAGGCCTGGGCAAGCTTTAGCTGCTCGGCATTTTGCGCAAATATCGCCGTGCGGTAAGGTGACCCTTGGTCGCAAAACTGGCCGTTTTTCTCTGTGGGGTCAATCGTGCGCCAGAAGTGTTCCACCAGTTGCGCGAAGCTCACCTTGGCCGGGTCAAACACCACTTCAACCGCCTCGGCGTGGCCGGTTAAATTGCCCGAGACCTCTTTGTAGCTGGGGTTGGCAGTTTTGCCGCCGATGTAGCCGGAAGTGGTTGAAATCACCCCCGAAACTTTGTCAAAATCGGCCTCCACGCACCAAAAGCAGCCGCCGGCGAAGGTGGCTTTGTGGGTACCTTGCGCCTGGGCTGGCAGGCTGCTTAAAACAACCCAGGCAAGGACGCTGAAAAAGATCAAAATTGAACGTCGCAACATGAACGGCCTTTCAAAGTAAGGTGCAAATTACACGGCAAATAACTGAGTCGCTTGATTCGTGAAAACCTTTCAGGCAACGTTGCTCAAACAATTTTTAACACACATGGTCACCGTTGAATTCGCCAAAAGCCTGCGCCGCCATGTCGATTGCGCAGCGCAAACCGTGCCAGCGGGCTCCTTGCGCGAGGTGCTTGAGGCGGCTTTGACAGCCGCGCCCGCCTTGGCGCATTATGTGTTTGACGACCAACGCGCCATGCGCAAACATGTCGCGGTGTTTGTCAATGCCGACCAAGTGCATGAACGCACTCGGTTGGATCGCGTGATTTCCAATGGCGACAAGGTGCTGGTGGTTCAAGCCCTCACTGGCGGATAGGTGTCGTCAGGTCAATCGATCCCATGAAGGAGAACACGATGCAACAACTTCTCATCGCCACACGCAAAGGCCTTTTCATCTTGGCACGGGGCGCGCGCTCCTGGGCCATTGCGGCCCATCACTTCAAAGGCGAGCCGGTCTCGCAGGTGCTGGCGGACGCGCGAGACGGCAGCTGGTACGCCGCGCTGAACCTGGGCCACTTCGGCACCAAGCTGCACAAAAGCACCGACCAAGGCAACAGCTGGGTTGAGATCACTGCCCCCAGCTTCCCGCCCAAACCCACCGAAGGCCCGTTCGCGGACGACACCACGCCCTGGAGCGTCGAGCTGATTTGGTCGCTGGCCGCAGGGGGGGGAAACCAGGCGGGCGCCTTGTGGGCCGGTTGTATTCCGGCGGGTTTGTTCAAATCCACCGACGGCGGAATGACCTGGGCTCTGAACCAGCCTTTGTGGCAAGAGCCGCGCCGCCGCGCTTGGGTGGGCGGCGGGTATGACCAGGCGGGCGTCCACTCGATCATCGTTGATCCACGCGATTCACACCACATCACCTTGGGCATTTCCTGCGGCGGGGTCTGGCAAACCCATGACGGCGGCACCCACTGGGCGCTCACCGCCAAAGGCATGAAAGCCGACTACCTGCCCGCCGATGCCGAACAAGACGAAAACCTGCAAGACCCGCACTGCCTGGTGCAATGCCTCGCCGCGCCCGACACCTTGTGGGTGCAACACCATTGCGGCATTTACAAATCTGTCGACGGCGCGAAGACCTGGCAAAACATTGGCCAAGGCATTGAAGCGCCCGCGCCGTCAGGCTTCGGTTTTGCAGTCGCAGCAGACCCGAACAACCCCGAACGCGCCTGGTTCGTGCCCGCCCAGGCCGACGCCTGCCGCATTCCTGTGGCGGGCCGAATGGTCGTGAATCGCACCGACGACGGCGGCAAAACCTTCAAGGCATTCGGCGAGGGGCTGCCGCAATCCCACGCCTACCACCTGGCTTACCGCCACGGCCTGTGCGTGAGCCCGGATGGCCGCAGGTTGGCGCTGGGCAGCACGACGGGCGGCTTGTGGGTGAGCGAGGACGCAGGTGAAAAATGGCGCTGCATCTCGCGGGATTTGCCGCCGATAGCGGCAGTGACGTTTGATTAAATATTTGTATAGTTGTTTGCAAAAATAGCCAGCAATTGAAGTCACGTGTTTATTCAATAGTTTGCTATTAAAATATATACATAATTTATTATTATTTATTCATTTTTATATTTATTTTGCGTTTTACACGGACTTTTGGCAAAGATCAGGCAAGTTATTGACATAGGTATTAACATAGGTATTAACAAATACAAAGGAACAATCCAACGCTGAAAAGCCTTCCAGGCTCAATGCCGAAACGCCTCTGCCGGCTCCAGCTTCGCCGCCCGCATCGCTGGGTAAATGCCCGACAACACGCCGATCACACCGCCCACCACGGGCGCAAGCAGCGGCGCCAACGGGTCAAGCACCGGTGTCCAGACCTGAATGGCCGAAACGCCGATCACGATCATCACACCGACCGCCGCGCCGATGATGCCGCCGATCACACCCATCGAAGCGCTCTCCACCAGAAACTGCGCGGCAATGTGCAATTTGGTCGCACCGATGGCCCGGCGCAGGCCGATCTCACCCGTGCGCTCCATCACGCCCACCAAGGTGATGTTGGCGATGCCCAGCGCGCCCACGATCAATGAGAGGCCGCCGAGCATCAAAAACATCACGCTCAGGTCGGCCTGCACCTCATCTTTCACGCGTTTGGGCTCCAGCGGCACCTGCACTTTGAGCGCGCGCGGGTCGTCCGGCCGCAGCGCAAAAGTGGATTGGTCGGCAATGAGATAGGCCGCGCCGATTCTGGTTTCCACCACCAGCAGGCCCGGCCCTTGCAACCCGAAATAGCGCCGCGCTGTGCCTTCGGGAATGATCACCGAACCCAGAATCTCGGGCCTGCGCCCCACATCGCGCAGAATGCCGACGACCATGTACAACTGGTCGCCAATAGAAATGGCGGGCAGGCGTTCGAGCTGTGTGATGCCCAGACGCAGCGCCGCATCCGGCCCGAGCACCGCCACTTTTTCGCCCCGGGCGGAGTGGCCTGCGTCGGGGAAGCGCCCGGTTTCCAGCTCGGCCCGCACCGCGCGGAACAAGTCGGGCGACGCCGCCCGCACAGCGAGTTTGAAGGCGCTCGGGTTCAGCGGGTCTTTCACTGGCGACGAGCTCACCAACTCATTGCCCACCTCGACGTCACTCATGGTGCCGGCGGCCACCACGCCGTTCAAGCGCAACAGGCGGCTGGGCGCATCCCAGGGCAGCGCCTTCGGGTCGATCATCCCGGAGGCAGCGCCGGGGCGCGCGGTGACAAACAGTTCCGTCGCGGCCAACTGGTCAAACTGGCTGATGATGCGGTTGCCCGCGGTGCGCGTCAGGCCCATGGTGGCGACCAATGCCGACATGCCGATCACCACGCCCAGCACGGTGAGCGCCATGCGGCCGGGCCGTGCAAACATGCCAGCCAAGGCTTCATTGATCAAGTCGCGCCAGGACATCGCCGACCGCGATACAGAAGCAGGCTTTGCCGCGCCATCAGAGACGGCGGGTTTCACCAGCGAAAGTGGCACGCCAGCCCACTTCGGCGCGGCCCGAGGCGCCGACTGGTCTGTCAAGCGCCCATCCACAATGCGCACCTTGCGCGAAGCGCGGTCGGCCACGTTCGGGTCGTGCGTCACGATCGCCAACGTCAAGCCGTCGCGGTTCAATTCAGCGAAGAAGTCGAGGATCGACGCCGAATTGGTGGAGTCCAGGTTGCCGGTCGGTTCGTCACACAACAACAGGCTGGGCTGGCTGACGAGCGCCCGCGCGATGGCCACGCGTTGCTTCTCGCCGCCCGACAGCTTCAACGGCAGGAAATTGGCCCGATGCGCCAACCCCACGCGTTGGATCGCCGCCATCGCGCGCGCCTCCCGGCCTCTATGGCTTTGTTTGCGGTAAACCTCAGCCAACATCACGTTCTCAAGCACGGTGCGGTAAGGCAGCAGATGGAACGACTGGAAGACGAAACCGATGCGCTGACTGCGCAGCCCGGCACGTTCGTCGTCAGTCAGAGTCGTGGTGTCGATGCCGTCAATGCGGTACACACCACTGGTAGGACGATCCAGGCAACCGATGATGTTCAGCAGCGTGGATTTGCCAGCCCCCGAGGGCCCGGTGATCGACAGCCAGTCGCCGCGCTCCAGCGTCAGGTCAATGTCAATCAGCGCATTGACGACCGGTTCGGCGCCGAAAGAGCGGCCAATTTTGACGAGCTCCAGCACCTTTGCTGGCGCTTGATGCTCGGACGGGGTCATTTCGGGTCAGGCGGTTTGGTGGCTGCCTTGGCCGAGTTCGGCTTGCCCTCACTGGCTGCTGATTTTGCAGAATCGTCGATGGCTCTGGGATTGTTGTAACCCACCACGACCAGATCACCCGGCTCGAGTTTGCCTGACACCGCCGCGACTTCAATGAATCCGTCAGCGGAAAGGCCGGGCGTCACCACCACATATTCCAGAACATCCTTGCGTTTCACCTGCACGCGCGAGCTGCCATCGGCCGCCAGGGAAACTGCGCTGTTGGGCACGGCCGTCACGGCGCCCTGTGTGGATTTGATCGGGATCGTCACCCGCACCGAGGCGCCTTCGAGCCGAACCTGCGTGGCGTCCACCTTGATCTCCATGTACACGTGCAAAGGGTCTACGCCAGCCCGTGTGCCGGGTGTGCTGGCCACCAATTGCACCTTGCCCGTCGCCTTCACGCCCAATGCCTGTTCGTCAATGACTGCCGGCATGCCCGGTTTGACGAGCGGAGCGGACTCGAGACTGAGTGAAGAGTCAATGGCCAGTTGGTTGTCAGTGACGGTCAACACCGTGCCCACGGCCGCTGTCCCGACCAGCACTTTCACCTCTTCCACGCGCACCGGCAAAGAGGGGATGAACACCAGCTCATCCACCGGCACCTGAACACCGACTTTGCGCCTGGCCGCTTCCAGATCGGCAGCGAGTTGCCGCGCCCTCTCTGCGGACAGTTTGGCGTCTACAGCGGCCAGCTTTTGTGCGTCCAGCGCGGAACGCACCGTTTTTTCCCCTTCGAGCCGCACTGATTTTTCTGCCAGGCTGGCGGCGGATTTCGCGGCGACGGCTTGCTGGATTTTGTCTTGCACGGCCTCGGACGCCCGCTCGGCCGTCTGCACGGCCAACTGCCCGCCAACACGCGCACGGTAGGCTGCGGCTCGCGCCACTTCCAGTTTGGCATTGGCAGAAATGCGGGCGGTTTCCGGTTGGCGTGGATCCAGCTCTATCACGGCGCGCTCGGCAATTTGGGCAGCCAGATCGGCGTCGGCGGCGCTGTTGCCATGAATGGCCTTGGCCTTCTCATCGTCAACCGTCAGTTTCGCGTCGGATCGAAGGGATTGCTCCAACCGCTGCAGCTCTGCGGTCTTGGTGGTTATGTCCACAGCCACGGTCCGGTTGTTGAACTCGGCCGTGGCCCGCGCTGAATCAACCGCCGGACCCATCGACAACAGAGCTGACATCGCCGCCACCTGCGCCTTTTCAGCATCGGCCCAATCGCGCTCCAGCGCGCGCAAGGCGGCTTGCTGTTCACGCGTCGGCCCAAACGGCTCCCACCCCTTCTTGGTGTACCACTTGGCCACCGCCGCGCCAGTCTGTTGGTCATACACACCGTCTACCGGGCCGGGGTCGAGGCCGAGCCTTTTGAGCGCCAGTTCAAGTTGCCGCACGTCTTCGCCTGATGCACCGGGCGCGAGATCGCGGTAAGCGGGAACCTTGCCTTCAAAAATGAATACGGGCCGGCCCGATGCCGTCAGCAGCACGGCGCCTTCGCCCATCTGGACGTTTCGCGCAGGCAGCGTGGTGACCACGCTGGACTGCGGCTTCAATGCCGACGGCGCGAGCGAGACCGGCTGCGGCAGCCCGAAGCGGGCCGTTCCTCGCGTCACCACATTGGCGCCTAAAACGCGTTTTTCAACCGGGACCAGGATGGGAGAAGGCGCGGGCGGCGCCGTGCGCGCCGCCGCGTCGGCGGGTGACTCAATGCGGGAACCGGCAAACCATGCCACCCCCGCCGCCACCGCAATGGTGGCGAGTACAGAGGCCAGGACAACAAGCCGGTTTCCAGTCATGGGTCACTGCACGCCTCGCGCGAACATTTCTTTCTCGATCTGTTCTTCAACAGGTTTGAATATTCTTTCGGCCAATTCGTGGTTCTTCACCGCCACGCGCCGCTCGAAATTCTGCAAAGTCCTGAACGCCGCCAATTGCTCGGCAGACATCTTTGCCACCGGAATGGTTCCGCCCTTGGTCAAGGTGTCGAGCCGTTTGCGCACATCCGGTTCCGCTTCGTCAGGGTGGTTGTAGTCGTAGCCGTGTTTGCGCATCTCGGCAGCGTACTTCCGCAGCGCCGCTTTCATCCGGGGGTCTTTGTTGACGATGGCATCCTTCGGGTTGTAATAACTCGCGCTGAGTTGCTCCGCCGAGAAAACCTGTTTGACTGCCTCGAGCGTACACCCACCCACCCGCGAAAAATTCTCGCGCTCCAGGCCAATGGCGAAAGTCGCGTCCGTGTTCTGGCCCAACAATGCCCGGTTGTAGGCAGACTGGCTCGCCGGCGACAGGGTCTTGAAAACGTTGACGTTGCGCTCGCCCAAACCAACCTTGGCCGGG
>JANOYE010000144.1:0-2516 GCA_031428695.1 Rhodoferax sp.
CTGGCGCGCCAACAACCCGTCCAGTTGTGGGCCTCGCCTTTTGCCATGAAACACGTGGCCAGCACCCTGATGCTGGTGTCGTTCGTGTTGCTGGCGGCGGCCTACGTGCCCGGCAACCAGATCAAGGCGCGGCTGCATCACCCCATGGTGTTGGCGGTCAAGACTTGGGCGCTGGCGCATTTGCTGGCCAACGGCAACCTGGCGCACGTGGTTTTGTTTGGCGCGTTTCTGGCGTGGGCGATGTGGAATTTTGTGGCGGCCAGGCGGCGTGACCGGGCCGGCGGCGTGGTTTACCCGGCGGGCAACAGCCAGGGTACCGTGATCACCGTGGCGGTGGGCGTGGCAGCCTGGGCGCTGTTTGCCTTCTGGCTGCACGGCTGGTTGATTGGGGTGCGGCCTCTAGGTTAAAGGGGCTTTGGTGGGCTGGACAAGCCGGGCGCGCCGGATAATTGGTGTTTTCTTGTTTTTAGGTTGCCCATGCCCCGTTTTGTGCTCGAAGAATCCCGCATCCACCCCGCCATTCGCGAGAAGGTGGCCAATCACCAGCTGGCGGTCGTCAAAGAAGTGCAAGAAGCCGTCGCCGCCAACGCGGTGGTGGTGGTCGGCATGGGCATCAACCCCATGCCAAAAAAAGCCCGCAAAACGCTTGATGCGGCGGGCGTGCCTTACAAGTACCTCGAATACGGCAACTACCTCAACACCTGGCGCAAACGCAACGCGTTGAAGTTGTGGACCGGCTGGCCCACCTTCCCGATGGTTTTTGTCAAGGGAACACTGGTGGGCGGCGCTGACGACCTGCAGAAGCTGGTCGCCAGCGGGGAGCTAACAACGCTGCTGGGCTGAACGGCCCGGCCCGGCTCAGCTCTTGTCGGGTGCAGGCATGTTGCCATGCATGGCGCCATGTTTGCCACCGTGCATCGGCGCCTGGTCACCCATGTCACTGTGCATGCGACCATGGCGCGGGCCATGCTCGCCACCTCGGCCGCCCCGGCCTTGCATCATCGGCTGGTTGTCGAAAGTCTTCTTTTGCTCGGCATTGAGCGCCGAGTAGAAGGTTTTCACAGCATCGCCGCGTTTGTCCATGCGGGCTTGGCGTTCGGTGCGCAAAGTGCGCATGCGGTCAATGCGCTCGGGGGTGGTGAGTTTTTGCATTTCGGCGTGCATTTCCTGGCGGCGCTTGAAGGCGTCGGCTGAGGGTTTGACGGCTTCAGAAAATGTGCTCCAAGCGGCTTCCTGCGCTGGCTCAATCTGGAGTTTGGCTTTGAGCTCAGCCTGGCGCTTGGCCATGAATTGCTGCATCTTGGCCGGGTCGCGCTGGTCGTGGCGCATGCCGTGGTGGGCTCGCGGCGCGGTTTGTGCCTGGGCTTGGGTGGCGCCGGTTGCGGCAGGCGGCGCAGACTGGGCAAAGGCGGTGGCGGCGCCTGCGGCCAGCAGGGCGGCCAGCAACAGGGGTTGGAGGCGGGATTGAAGGGCGTGGGACATGAGAGGCTCCTTGGAACAAAAAGCCAGATGCACAAATCGGCATCGGGTTGAAGAGAAGTTTGCGCGCCTTGTGTAATTCTCAAGTGAGTCTGCATGAACGCAAGGTAAAGTTTGGTGATGGTTGGGTGAAGCGTTGGATGTGGCGTTGAAAGTAGCGTCAATTGACAAAAGGAACACGTGTTTAAAAATTTATTGGTGTACCGGATTGCGCCGGGATGGAAACAGTCGGCAGAGACGATGGAGGCCGGTTTGCAAGCGGCGCGTTTTGTGCCCTGCGACATGAGCGCAGAACGCTCGTTTGGCTGGGTGGAGCCACGTGGCCAGGAGCATGGCCCGCTGATGGAGGTGGTGGGCGGCCAGTGCATCCTGAAGTTCAGGGTCGAGTCCAAGCTGTTGCCTTCGAGCGTGGTGAACGACAAGGCCAAAGAGAAGGCGGCGCAGATCGAGGCCAGCACCGGGCGCAAACCCGGCAAGAAAGAAACCCGCGACATCAAGGAAGACATCCGCCACGCGTTGTTGTCGCAGGCGTTCACCAAACTCTCCAGCGTGGGTGTGTGGATCGACCCGAAGGCCAAAATGCTGGTGATCGACGCCAGCAGCCCTAAAAAGGCCGACGAGGTGGTGAGCCTGCTGGTGCAATGCCTGGCCGGTTTTGCCGTGACGCTTATCAACACCGCCACCTCGCCTGCTGTGGCCATGGGCCAGTGGCTCACCACGCAGGAGCCGCCGCAGGCCTTCAGCGTAGACCGCGAGTGTGAACTCAAGGCGGCCGACGAAACCAAATCGGTGGTGCGTTATGCCCGCCATGCGCTGGACATTGACGAGGTGCGCGCCCACATTGAAAGCGGCAAACAGCCGACCCGCGTGGCCCTGACCTGGAACAGCCGCGTCTCGCTGGTGCTGACCGACGCGCTGCAGATCAAGAAGCTGGCGTTTCTGGACGTGGTGTTCGAGGCGAATTCGGCCACCGGCAAAGACGACGGCTTTGACGCTGATGTGGCGATCGCCACGAGTGAACTCTCGGCGCTGATTCC
>JANOYE010000145.1:0-22272 GCA_031428695.1 Rhodoferax sp.
CTTTTGCTCAGCCTCGCTCAAACCGCTGGGTGCCTGCAGCGTAGGGATGATGGCGAAGTGGTCACTCACCTTGCTGTTGTCAAAAATGCGTTTGCTGGGTTTGACGTAGTTGCCCTTGACGGCCTGTGCCGCGAACGGCGCCAGGTGTTTCATGCCGCTTTTGGACAACATCTCAAAGGTGTCTTTCACCACGGGCACATAGTCTTCGGGCAAGGCGCGCGAGTCGGTTCGCGGGTAGGTCAAGGCCTTGTGCCGCTCGTACAGGCTTTGGGCGATGGAGAGCGTGGTTTTGGCAGAGTAGCCGAACTTGCCGTTGGCTTCGCGCTGCAAACTGGTCAAGTCAAACAGCAAAGGCGAGGCTTGAGTGGTCGGTTTGCTTTCTTCGGTCACCGTCGCGGGCTGGCCGCGCACGGCGTCGGCAATCTTTTGTGCATCGCGGGCGGACCAGAGGCGGTCGGCTTTGAGCTCGGCGTCGGGCTCGTCGGTGTTGCTCGCAGCCGCATTGGCGGCGGCTTTGCTCCATTTCGGGTCAAACCACTTGGCCGGGTACTGGCCAGCCTGTGCGGCGAACGTCGCATGGATTTCCCAGTAGTCGCGGCTGATGAATTTGCGGATTTGCTCTTCGCGCTCTACCACGACCGAAAGCGTCGGCGTCTGCACCCGTCCGACGGTCGTCAGAAAAAAGCCGCCGTCGCGTGAATTGAAGGCCGTCATGGCGCGGGTGCCGTTGATGCCCACCAGCCAGTCCGCCTCGGAGCGGCACCGCGCGGCGTCGGCCAGCGGCAGCATTTGTTTGTCGGTGCGCAAAGTCTTGAAACCGTCGCGGATGGCTTGCGGCGTCATCGACTGCAACCACAGGCGGCTCACCGGCAGTTTCACCTTGCTGTACTGCTGGATCAGCCGGAAGATGAGTTCGCCCTCGCGCCCGGCGTCGCAAGCATTCACAAACGCGCCGACGTCTTTGCGTTTGGCCTGTTTGACGATGGCGTTGAGCCGCGTCTTGGTTTTGTCGTGCGGCCGCAAGTCAAAATGCGGCGGAATCACCGGCAGGTTGGCGAAGCTCCACTTGCCGCGTTTCACGTCGAATTCCTCCGGCGCGGCAATCTCGACCAGGTGGCCGACGGCGCTGGTCACGATGTAGGTGTCGTTCTCAAAGTGCTCGTCGTGTTTCTCGAACTTGCCCGAAGTGGGCGTGAGTGAACGCACGATGTCCTGCGCCACCGACGGTTTTTCAGCGATTACCAGAGTTTTCATATTTCAAATTCAATGTCAAAAATGCCATGGCTACAATCCAGCCTCTCGCGTGCACGCACACGCGGGCGCACACGCATACGATTCACAATAACAAATTTTTCGGGGCGCGCCAAATTAGAGTCAAAGCCGCATTTTTCAGCGGCATTGTCAGCAACAAATTTGAGCAGCCAATTTTCAGGAACCCTCCAGGGACACTTTGTGAGCAAAAAACCAGCCCCCGGGGACAACCGGCGCATCCAGACCCGCCGCTCAGGCGTTCATGGCAACGGCGTGTTTGCCGTCAAAGACATCGCCGAAGGCGAGGCGATCATCGAGTACGTTGGCCAAATCGTCACCTGGAAAGAGGCCCAGCGCCGCCACCCGCATGACCCGAGCGACCCGAATCACACGTTCTATTTTCACATCGACGAGAAACACGTGATCGACGCGCTGTTTGGCGGCAATTCCTCGCGCTGGATCAACCACGCCTGCAATCCGAATTGCGAAGCCGACGAAGAAAGCGGCCGCGTTTTCATCAAGGCGCTGCGCAACATCAAGGCTGGCGAAGAGCTGAACTACGACTACGGCCTGATCATCGATGAGCGTTACACGCCCAAACTCAAGGCCGAATACCCATGCTGGTGCGGGGCGAAAAATTGCCGTGGCACCTTGCTGGCACCCAAACGCAAGCGCTGAGCGTCATGAATTGGGGCGGCGAGCACATTTGGGAAGCGATCGCCCCGGATTTGCCGGGTTTCACCGTCGAAATCCTCCCCGAAATCGATTCCACCAATTCCGAGCTGATGCGCCGTGCCAAAGCCGGCCTAACCGCCCCTACGCTGCTGGTGGCCGAGCACCAGACCGCCGGGCGCGGGCGGCTGGGCCGCACCTGGCTTGACGAACGCGGGCAGGGCGCGCCCAGCGTGTTGATGTTTTCCCTGGGGCTGCCGCTTTGCCCGGTGGACTGGTCGGGCCTGTCTTTGGCGGTGGGTTTGAGCGTGGCCCAAAGCCTGCACCCCGAGCTGCGGCTGAAATGGCCCAATGACCTGTGGTGGCAGGGGCGCAAACTCGCTGGCATCTTGATCGAAACCGTGGCACTGCCGGGTGAAAGTGACCACCGCCGCGAGCATTCCGCGCGTTATGCCGTGATTGGCATCGGCGCCAACATCCGGCCACGCACGGGCGAAGGCTTCGCCACGCCGCCCGCCTGGCTGCAAGAGCTGGCGCCAAGCCTCGATGCCGCCGCCGCATTGCAACGCATCGCAGCGACATTGGTGCGCACTGTGAAGCAATTTGAACAAAGCGGTTTCGCGCCTTTTCAAGCGCCCTTTAACCTGCGGGACGCGTTGGCCGGGCTGGCCGTGTCTTTGAGCGACGGCAGCAGTGGCAGCGCCCAAGGCGTGGACGAAACTGGCGCTTTGCGGGTTCAGGGCGCGGCTGGCATGGTAAAAATCACCAGTTCAGAAATCAGCGTGCGCCCGCAAGGCGCTGGCAACCCAAGTTCCACCGTGCCTGCCTCCCCTGGCCTCACTGCCCCAACCGCCAATCCAGCCAATACGGGCTGAACCGCCCTTCATCGTCCATGTTGCGATCCTTTGTTTTGATCCTTCTGCTGGCCAACGGCATTTATTTCGCGTGGTCCCAAGGCCTGCTCAAGGCATGGGGCTTTGCGCCCGTGGAAGTCAGTGAGCCACACCGCTTGGCCGGGCAGATCCGCCCTGAGGCCATTCGGCTGTTGCGATCCGAAGAAGTGCGCCGCATGGAGGCCACGCCCGCTGCCCTGCCGCGCCCGCCCGAATGCCTGGTTGCCGGTGTGTTTGACGAGGCGCAGACAGTCGCGTTGCGCCGTGGGCTTGAGACTGGGCTGCCCAGCGGTGGCTGGGAATTCGAGGCGGCGAACGAGCCTGGTCGCTGGATCGTCTACATGGGTCCCTACCCGAGCGTACAAGCGCTGGCGGCAAAACGCACCGAGTTGTCGACGCTAAAGTTGACGATTGAACGCTTGAAAGACCCGGCACTTGAGCCCGGCCTGTCACTGGGCACTTACGCCGGCAAGGGTGAGGCTGATGCGGCGCTGGCGGCGCTGAACAAACGCGGGGTGCGCACGGCCAAGGTGCTGCAGGAGCGCGGTGAGCCGGCCAGCTGGCAGCTCAAGCTGGCGGCGGTAGACGACAACCTGCGCCCGCGCCTGGAAGAGCTCAAGCCCCTGCTAGCAGGCAAGTCGCTACGGGCCTGCAAATAGAACCGTGAACCGCGCACCGGCCGGTGTTTGCCCTGGCCGCGCGTCTTCCAATTGAATCGCCGCCCGGTGCTGGTCAGCGATCTCCTTGACGATCGACAGGCCCAGGCCCGAACCGTCGGCCTCATTGCCCAAGGCCCGGTAGAACGGCTGAAACACCAGTTCCCGCTCAGACTGGGGGATGCCCGGCCCCGAGTCCTCCACTTGAAGCGCCAGCGCCTGCTCTGGGCCGCGCGGCAGCACCCGCACGGTGATGACGCCCGGCTTGGCGGCTGTGGACGGGGTGTAGGCAATCGCGTTGTCGATCAGGTTGCGAATCAACTCTTTGAGCAAGGTGGCGTTGCCCTCCATGGTGACGCCGGGGGCGACCGTGCCAACGCCTTCCAGCCCGAGGTCGATGTGTTTGCCCAGCGCATGCGGCAGGCAGTCCTGGATGACCTCTGTCGTGAGGGCCACCAGGTTGCAGGGCTGGCGCGTCATGGCGGTGGCGCCCGCTTCGGCGCGGGCCAGCGCCAGCAGCTGGTTCACGGTGTGGGTGGCGCGGATGCTGCTGCGGCCGATTTGCCGCAGCGATTTTTTCAACTCATCCGTATTGGCGTCTTCGCGCAGCGCCAGGTCGGCCTGCATGCGCAGGCCGGCCAGCGGTGTCTTGAGCTGGTGCGCGGCGTCAGCCAAAAAGCGCTTTTGTGTCGTGATGGAGTCTTTGAGGCGCATCAGCAAGTCGTTCACCGACGCCGCCATCGGCGCCACCTCCAGCGGCACCTCTTCAATGTCAAGTGGGCTCATGTCGTCTGGCCGCCGCGCGCGGATGCGTTCTTCGAGCTGATGCAGCGGTTTGATCGCCTGCGCCAACGCCAGCCAGATCAAAAACACCGCCAGCGGCAGGATGACAAACTGCGGCAGCATCACGCCTTTGATGATCTCTGTGGCCAGCACCGAGCGTTTTTCCAGCGTTTCGGCCACCTGCACCAAGGCCACGCGGTTGCTGGCAGGGTCGGGTTTGACCCAGGTATAGGCGACTTTGATGTCGGTGCCTTTGAGGTTGTCGTCGCGCAAACGCACCTCGCCCGGCACGATCACGGCGTCTTCCGGCGGCAGCGGCAAATCGCGCTCGCCACTGACGAATTCACCGCGCAGACCCAGCACCTGGTAATAAATGGTGTCGGTGTCGTCGGCACGCAGCAATTCGCGCGCGGGCTGCGGCAGGTTGAACTGCATGCGTCCGCTTTGCAGCGTGACGAGTTGCGCCAAAGCGCTGACGTTGTACTCCAGCGCGCGGTCAAACGGCTTGCCGGCAATGCCTTGCGCGACGATCCAGGTCAACACCAGGCTCACCGGCCACAACAGCAGCAGCGGCGTCAGCATCCAGTCCAGGATTTCACCAAACAGCGAGCGCTGCTCGCGTTTGAACAGGTTGAACGCCACTATCCTGGAATTTTTTCGAGGCAATAACCGAGGCCGCGCACCGTGGCGATGCGCACTGGGCCTTTTTCGATCTTTTTGCGCAGGCGGTGGATGTAGACCTCGATGGCGTTGTTGCTGACCTCATCGCCCCATTCACACAGGCGTTCTACGAGCTGGTCTTTGCTGACCAGTCGCCCGGCGCGTTGCAGCAGCACTTCGAGCAGCCCCAGTTCGCGCGCCGACAGCTCCACCATCTTGCCTTCCAGCGTGGCCACGCGGCCGCTTTGGTCGTAGGTCAAGGGCCCGTGCTTGATGAAATTGCTGGTGGCGCCGGCGCCACGGCGGATCAGCGCCCGCGCCCGCGCTTCAAGCTCCTGCAGGCTGAAGGGCTTGGCCATGTAGTCATCCGCGCCCAAATCGAGGCCCTTGACGCGTTCGTCCACGCTGTCAGCAGCGGTGAGAATCAACACTGGCAACACCGAGCCGCGCGCGCGCAAGCGTTTGAGCACTTCGAGGCCGTGCATTTTCGGCAAACCGAGATCCAGGATGAGCAGGTCGAACTCGGTGTTGGTCATCAGCGCGCTGTCGGCCTGCGCGCCGTCGGGCACGTGGTCGACTGCCGCGCCGCCGTTGCGCAGGGCGCGCATGAGACCGTCTGCCAGCACCTGGTCGTCTTCTGCAATCAACACCCGCATAGCGATCTCCTCAATCTGTGTGGCATTCTAGGTCGCGTAGGCCTCCAGGCCGATTGAAATCACCGTGGCCACCTGCTCGCCGACCGCCAGGCGCAGCTCGCCTTCAGCCTGCGCCACGGCGTTTTCAAACGCTTTGAGCCAAATGAGGCCCAACGGCGTGAAGGCGACTTGTTTGGCGCGGGCGTCGCGGGCGTCGGGCGTGCGGGTGACGAGGGCCCAGGCTTCGCATTGCTCGACCAGTTTGCCCATCGCCTGTTTGCTCATGCCAGCGCTGGCCGCCAGCTCCGTGAGGCGCGAGCCGCCCAACGCCAGGTGGCGCGTGATGTGCACGTGCGCCGCTCCGACTTGGTGGCGCGCGGCCAAGTTGCTCAAGGCCAGCGGCACGTTTTCGTCTTGCGCCATCAGCGCCAAGACGCGGGCGTCGAAACGTTGCAGCGCACGGCCCATGAGGTAACCCAGGTGGGCCTGGCGCCAGCGGTCGTCGGGCGGCGGGGCTGGGGCGGGTGGCAAGAGCGGCGGTGGAGCGGCGGCTGGCAAGGCTTTTTTCGCGGTTACGGACAGGGGGTAAATAGTAAATCAAACTGACTAAAAAAACTGTTTACTAATTTCAACAAGCCGCGTTAAGATACTGTTCAAGCATCCAGCCTGTTGTTAACAGCAGATCGGTTGCTGAAACCAAATTTGCTGCCAATCAACCGTTAATCAACCGCTAATCAAGCGCAACCCACTGATTCAAAAGGATATTCTCATGGACGCACTGACCAAATCCGGCACCGCTACCGGCACCTCAGCCCTCAATCTCGCCGCCAACACCGAAAAAGCCAAGGCGCTTCAGGCTGCGTTGTTGCAGATCGAAAAGCAGTTCGGCAAAGGCACCATCATGCGTTTGGGCGAAGGCGAGGTGATCGAAGACATCCAGGTCTGCTCCACCGGCTCGCTCGGCCTGGACATCGCCCTGGGCGTCGGTGGCCTGCCGCGCGGGCGGGTGGTCGAGATTTATGGCCCGGAATCCAGCGGCAAGACCACACTCACGTTGCAAGTCATCGCGCAGATGCAAAAACTGATGGGCACCTGCGCCTTTGTCGACGCCGAACACGCGCTGGACATCCAATACGCGCAAAAACTCGGCGTGAACCTGCAAGATTTGCTGATCAGCCAGCCCGACACTGGCGAACAAGCGCTGGAAATCGTCGATTCACTGGTGCGCTCCGGCGCGGTCGATTTGATCGTGGTTGATTCTGTCGCCGCGTTGACGCCCAAAGCCGAGCTGGAAGGCGAAATGGGCGACTCACTGCCCGGCCTGCAGGCCCGCCTGATGAGCCAGGCGCTGCGCAAACTCACCGCCCACATCAAGAAAACCAACTGCATGGTGATCTTCATCAACCAGATCCGCATGAAGATCGGCGTGATGTTTGGCTCGCCCGAGACCACCACCGGCGGCAATGCGCTGAAGTTCTACGCCTCGGTGCGCCTGGACATTCGCCGCACCGGCACCATCAAAAAGGGCGAGGAGGCGATTGGCAATGAAACCAAGGTCAAGGTCGTCAAAAACAAGGTGGCGCCGCCCTTCAAGACGGCTGAATTCGACATTTTGTTTGGCGAAGGCATCAGCCGCCACGGCGAGATCATCGACATGGGCGTGAACGCCAACATCATCGACAAATCGGGCGCCTGGTACGCCTACAACGGTGAAAAAATCGGCCAAGGGCGTGACAACGCGCGCGAGTTCTTGCGCGAAAACCCCGGCTTGTCGATCGAAATCGAGAACAAGGTGCGCACCTCCTTGGGCATTCCATTGTTGCCATCAGAGCCTGCAGCGGTGGCAGAGAAGCCAAAAGGCGGCAAAAAATCTTCTGAGTAACTATTTATAATAGTACTAATTGACTTTAAGTCACGTAAAAATTTATTATTTAGCTATTAATAATAATACAAATCAGGTCATTTAAATTTCTTAAAAATAGTTAAAAGTAATAATAAACGTGAAATTAGCCGGGTCTCAACTCTCTCTCAAAGGCCGCGCGCTGCGGCTTTTGAGTGGGCGTGAGTATTCGCGCCAGGAGCTGGAGCGCCGCCTCGCGACTTATGAGGAAGTGTCCGGCGAGCTGGCAAAAATCCTTGACGAGTTGCAGGACAAGGGATTCATCAGCGAAGCGCGCGTGGTCGAATCAGTAATCAACCGCCGCTCGGCCAAACTCGGCGCGTCGCGTATCCGCCAGGAGTTGCAAAGCAAGGGGCTAGATCGCGATGTGGTCACAGAGGCGGTGGCGGGGCTGCAGTCAACCGAATTGGCACGCGCGCGGCTATTGTGGGAAAAGAAATTCGCCAACAGGGTTGGTGGGGCAGACGACCCAGGCAAACCCTTTGACCGGGCCGCAATCGCCTCAGAACGCGGCAAACAGATTCGTTACCTCGCCAGCCGAGGTTTCAGCGGCGACACCATCCGGCGAGTGCTTGCAGGGCCGACAGACCAGGAAGTTTGTGAAGACTAAATGCCGATTTGGCCTTCAAGTCACGCATTAATTGCGTGTAAAGCTATAGAAGTTATAGCATCTTAAAACGAAAACCCGCTTCGAAATTCGTTTGGCAAGCCATTTGGCAATCCAAACCGCAAACCGCGACCGAAATCGCTGCGCCGTCAAACCTCCAGCATCAACTTCAAGTTTTGCACCGCCGCGCCGCTGGCACCTTTGCCCAGGTTGTCGAGTTTGGCGATCACTACGGCGTGGTGGAAGCCGTCGTCTGCGCCGTGGTTTGCCAGGGCGTTTGAGAACACCCGCAATTCCATCTTGTCGGTATTGACGACATTGGAGACTGGGTCAATTTTGCCGTCTGCCCCTGCAGGTTGGACTGAAATCCATTCGCTGCCGGCGTAATGGCGGGCCAGGGCGTCGTGCAAATCCTGCGCTGTGGGTTTGCCGGGCAAAAAGTCGAGGTCCAACGGCAACTGCACCAACATGCCTTGCGCGAAATTGCCCACCGACGGGATGAAAACCGGCCTGCGTATCAGCCGTGTGTACTTCATGATCTCGGGCAGGTGTTTGTGCTTGAGGCCCAGTGCGTAGGTTTCAAACGCAGGCGCGGTGCCCGCTTCGTAAGCCTCGATCATGCTGCGCCCGCCGCCGCTGTAACCACTCACCGAAGGCAAGCTGAGCGGGTGGCCAGGCGGGACCAGGCCGGCGTCCACCAGCGGGCGGATGATGGCAATCGCACCGGTGGCGTAACAACCCGGGTTGGAGACACGTTGCGCGTTCTTCACGGCGTCGCGCTGCCCGGCAGCCAACTCAGGAAAACCAAACTCCCAGCCCGGCGCGGTGCGGTGGGCGGTGGAAGCATCGATGATTTTGGGCTTTTTGCCCGGCAGCGCGTCGATCATGGCCACCGACTCCAGTGCCGCCGCGTCATGCAGACACAGCACTACCAGGTCGGCCTGCGCCATCAGCGCGCGTTTGGCATTCGGGTCTTTGCGCAGTTCTGGCGCAATGCTGATGACCTCGATCTGAGGCATGCCGTGCAGGCGCTCGCGAATTTGCAGCCCGGTGGTGCCGGCTTCCCCATCAATGAATATTTTTGGCATGGCGTGGTGCTTCCGAAGCTGGTGTAATGCTGCAAGTTTGCCGCAAGTTATGGTGCATTGCAGCATGATACATTTCACCGCTGCGTTGTTCAATGGCCATCTCGCATGGATTTGATGCCTTCAAGGCCTCAGTTTTTGCAGCATTTTCCTAGGGCATTGACCCCTTTTCCGAGAAGCATCTCATGAAGATTCACGAGTACCAAGGCAAGGACATCTTGCGCCAAGCTGGCATTCCGGTTCCCAACGGCATCGCTGCATTCACCGTGCAAGAGGCCGTGGAAGCGGCGCAAAAACTCGGCGGGCCGGTGTGGGTGGTCAAGGCGCAAATACATGCCGGCGGGCGCGGCAAAGGCGGCGGTGTGAAGCTGGCGCGTTCGATTGACGATGTAAAAAAGCTGGCCGGTGAAATTCTCGGCATGAAGCTGGTGACGCACCAAACCGGGCCCTTGGGCCAAAAAGTGCGCCGTTTGTTGATCGAAGACGGCGCCAACATCCAAAAAGAATATTACGTCTCTGCCGTCACAGACCGCGCCACGCAGCGCGTGGCATTCATGGCCTCCAGTGAAGGCGGCATGAACATCGAAGAAGTGGCGCACGACACGCCAGAGAAAATCATCAAGGTGTTTGTTGACCCAGCACTGGGCCTCACAACAGCGCAGGCGACCGAGTTGGCGAATGGCATCGGTGTGCCAGCGGGCTCCACGGCGCAAGCGGTTGACGTGTTGCAGAAGCTCTACAAGGTGTACATGGACACCGACGCGTCGCTGGTCGAGATCAACCCGCTGATTCTGGAAGGCAATGGCTCTATCAAGGCGTTGGACGCGAAGTTCAACTTCGACCCGAATGCGATGTTCCGCCACCCAGAGATCGTCGCCCTGCGCGACTTGGACGAAGAAGACCCGGCGGAGATCGAAGCCAGCAAGTTTGATTTGGCCTACATCAGCCTGGACGGCAACATCGGTTGCCTCGTCAACGGCGCAGGCCTGGCCATGGCCACCATGGACACCATCAAGCTGTTTGGCGCGGAGCCAGCCAACTTTTTGGACGTGGGCGGCGGCGCCACGCCAGAGAAGGTCACTGAAGCCTTCAAGATCATGCTGAAAAACAAGAGGGTGAAGGCCATTTTGGTCAATATCTTCGGCGGCATCATGAAGTGCGACACCATTGCCACCGGCATCATCACCGCCTGCAAAGCCACCAACCTGGCCGTGCCGCTGGTGGTGCGCATGAAGGGCACCAACGAGGCGCTGGGCAAACAAATGCTGGCCGATTCGGGCCTGCCCATCATCAGCGCCGACACCATGGCTGAAGCGGCGCAAAAAGTCGTGGCGTCCATCGCCGCCTGACCCGCACTGCCCGCCACCCGCAAGGATACCGCCATGTCGATCTACATCAATAAAAACACCCGCGTCATCACCAGGGCATCACCGGCAAAACGGGCCAGTTCCACACCGGAAAGTGCCAGGAATACGCGAACGGCAAAAACTGCTTCGTCGCCGGGGTGAATCCGAAAAAAGCCGGCGAGCGGATTTTTGACATCCCGATTTTTGCTTCCGTCAAAGAAGCCGCCAGCCAAACCGGGGCCACGGTGAGCGTCATCTATGTGCCGCCAGCGGGCGCCGCCGCCGCCATCTGGGAGGCTGTTGAGGCTGATCTGGACTTGGCCATTTGCATCACCGAAGGCATCCCCGTGCGCGACATGCTCGAAGTGCGCAACAAAATGCGCGCCAAAGAGGCGGCCGGCGGCAAAAGAACGCTGCTGCTGGGCCCCAATTGCCCAGGGCTGATCACGCCGGACGAAATCAAGATCGGCATCATGCCGGGCCACATCCACCGCAAAGGCCGCATTGGTGTGGTCAGCCGCTCTGGCACCCTCACCTATGAGGCGGTGGCGCAGTTGACCGACATTGGCCTCGGCCAATCCAGCGCCGTCGGCATTGGCGGCGACCCAATCAACGGCCTCAAACACATCGACGTGATGAAAGCCTTCAACGACGACCCCGACACCGACGCCGTCATCATGATCGGTGAAATCGGCGGCCCCGACGAGGCTGACGCCGCGCGATGGTGCAAGGCCCACATGAAGAAACCCATCGTCGGCTTCATTGCGGGTGTAACAGCGCCTGCCGGCAAACGCATGGGCCACGCCGGCGCGCTCATCAGCGGCGGCGCGGACACGGCAGACGCCAAACTCGCCGTCATGGAAGAGTGCGGCTTCAAGGTGACACGCAATCCGTCGGAAATGGCGAAGCTGCTTAAAGCATTGATCTGATCGTTGGGTTCGCGCCGCCTATCCTGGTGCGGTACGCAGAATCACCTAAGTTGATGCGCATGGGCCGCAGTTACACTGCGGAGCCGATATGTGCCGCCTGATTTAAGAGAATACAGGCTGCAAGTCTCGCAAACAAAGAGTGAGCAGCTACTATAAATATAGCAACTCGAAACAGGAACATCTCCGGAGAGCGTCATGGAAATCATTCAAACCCCCGCCTTTTGGTTGGCATTGGGGCAAATCATCTGGATCAACATCATTTTGTCGGGCGACAACGCGGTAGTCATCGCGCTGGCGGCGCGTTCCTTGCCGCCAGTGCAACAAAAGCAGGCCATCATTTGGGGCTCGGCCGGCGCTGTCATCCTGCGTATTTTGCTGACGTTCATCGCGGCCTATTTGCTGCAGTGGCAATGGGTGCAGTTGATCGGCGGCTTGCTGCTGCTTTACATCGGCGTGCAACTGTTGATGGAAGAAGATGACGGCGAAGGTGGCGGCGAGGTGAAGACGGTCAATTTCGCTGGCGCCGTGCGCACCATCCTGATCGCCGACCTGGTGATGAGCCTGGACAACGTCATCGGGGTGGCGCTGGCCGCCAAGATCGACGGCGTGTTGAACTACTCGTTGCTGGTGATTGGCTTGGCCATCAGCATTCCAATGGTGATTTTTGGCTCGCAGATCATGATCAAACTGATGGAGCGCTTCCCCGTCATCATCACTCTGGGCGCTGCCTTGATCGGCTGGGTGGCGGGCGACGCAATTACGCACGATCCGGGCCTGGCGCAGGTGTTCGGTGACAACACCACCCTTAAATATGGCGTCAAAGTTGCATGCGCCGTGTTTGTCATCGTTGTTGGCAAAGCGTTGGCCCGGCGAAGCCACACCAAACCGCAAAACGCCTGAGGTTGCTCAGTGCTTCCGGTCGGATTGGCCCGTTTGGCAAAAAAACTACAAGCTCGCATGAACAAGTACCTTGTCTGGCGGGGCTTGGTCTGCTAACGTCACAGGTCTGCACAGCACCGGCGGGCCTTGCCAGCCGGTGCTTTTTGCCAATTCCAGGTGGAATTGTGACTACAGATTGGGCGTGACGTGGCAAAAAATTTCTTCTCCGGCAACCAATCCAGCCAAATGCCGGGCAACAAGGCGTTCTGGCGCGCTGATTGGTTCGTCGGCCTTTTGGTCGTGGCGGCCGTGGTGCTGTTTCACGCCACCACCGATTTCTTCGGCGCGCTGGAGCGGCGGTTTTACGATTTCGCGAGCACCAGCAGCAGCCGCCAGCCGTCAGACCGCATTGCCGTCATCGCCATTGACGACCAAAGCATTGCCAACTTGGGCCGCTGGCCCTGGCCGCGCGACATTCACGCCAAGCTGATTGACCAACTGGCGGCGGCCAAAGCCAAAACCATTGTTCACACCGTTTTCTTCTTCGAGCCGCAGGTAGACCGAGGGCTGGACTACATCCGCCAGATGCGTCGGCTGTTGACAAAACCGGCGGGCGCGCCCTCGTCGGATGCCAGCAGCCCGCAGGCGTCCACCAATGAAAAGCTGGAAAAGATCATCAGCGAAGCCGAGTTGGCGCTGGACTCCGACGCCATTCTTGCCAACAGCATGGCCAAAGCCGGCAACGTGCTGGTGCCCGCCTATTTCGATCTGGGTGAGCCCCAAGGCAAACCAGACAAGCCGTTGCCAGCCTATGTGCTGAAGAACGCCATCGACGAAAACAGCGGTTTCTCCTTTCCGGCCGTCAAGGAGCAGCATCCCATTGAGGCGATTGGCGCAGTGGCGGCCGGGATCGGGCATCTCAACCAGTTTCCAGATGTCGATGGCGCCGTGCGTCAAGAGCCGATGTTGGTCAATTATTTTGGCAAGGCCGTGCCTTCCATGGCGCTGCTGGCGTCGATCAAAAGCCTGAACCTGTCGCCAGCCGACATCAAGCTGAACGTGGGGGCTTCAGTGCAAATCGGCAAATTGCAAGTCAAAACCGACGAAGCGGCGATGATGCTGCCGCAGTTTTACAAGGGCAAAGACGGGCGCCCAGCGTTTAGCACTGACTCCTTCTTTGACGTGCTCAGCGGCAAGGTGCCAGCTGGCAAATACACCGACAAAATTGTGGTGATTGGCGCCACTGCAGCGGGGGTGGGCACCATTTTCCCGGTGCCGGGCAATCCGGGCCTGGCGCCCGCCGAAATCATCGCCCACATCACGTCGAGTATTTTGAGTGAACATTTCATTGTGCAGCCGGCGTGGGGCATCTGGGCCATGTTTGCGGCGTTCCTGATCGTCGCTGCCTATATCGTCATTGCGCTGCCGCGCTTGTCGGCAGGTGCTGCCGCAGTGGTGACCCTGGTGCTGTTTGTGTTGCTGTTGGGCGCTGAGTTCGGCATGTTGGCAGGCGCTGCAACCTGGCTCAAGCTGGTGTTTCCGGCGGCGCTTTTGGTTTTGGGCCACTTGGCACTGACGACCAAGCGTTTCCTGATGACCGAAGCCGGCAAGATCAAGTCTGACGAAGAGTCGGCTGAAACCAGCCGCATGATGGGCTTGGCCTTGCAGGGCCAGGGCCAGCTTGATGCGGCGTTCGATCGGTTTCGCCGGGTTCCGATGTCTGAGGCGGTCATGGGCAATTTGCATAGCCTGGCGTTGGATTTTGAGCGCAAGCGCCAATTCAACAAGGCGCAGGCGGTGTATGAACACATGGCCGCGTTCAACCCCAACTACAAAGATCTCAAGACCAAGCTGGCGAGGGCGAAAAATCTGTCCGAGACCGTTATGTTGGGCGGCGGCGCCACGCACCCCGGCGGCACCATGCTGCTCGATGGCGGCGCTGTCGAGAAACCCATGCTTGGCCGCTATCAAGTGGAAAAGGAGCTGGGCAAGGGCGCGATGGGCGTGGTTTACCTCGGCAAAGATCCGAAGATCGGTCGGGTGGTGGCGATCAAGACCATGGCCCTGAGCCAGGAGTTTGACGGCGACGAGCTGGTGGACGCGCGTGAACGGTTTTTCCGCGAAGCCGAAACGGCGGGGCGCTTGCAGCACCAAAACATAGTCACGATTTTTGATGCGGGTGAAGAACACGACCTGGCTTACATTGCCATGGAGTTTCTCAAAGGCAAAGACTTGGTCGATGCCTGCAAGGATGGCCAGTTGCTGCCGGTGCCGCGGGTATTGTCAATCGTCACGCGGGTGGCCGAGGCGTTGGCCTACGCGCACAAGCAAAACGTGGTGCACCGTGACATCAAACCGGCCAACATCATGTTTGATGCGGATACCGACACGGTCAAGGTGACCGATTTCGGCATTGCCCGGATCACCGATTCGAGCAAGACCAAAACCGGCATGGTGTTGGGCACGCCGAGTTTCATGTCGCCGGAGCAGCTGGCAGGCAAACGGGTGGACGGGCGCTCCGATCTGTATTCGCTGGGCGTGATGCTGTTTCAAATGCTGGCCGGTGTGTTGCCTTTTCGAGGTGAATCCATGGCCGAGTTGATGTACAAAATCGCCAGCGAGGAAGCGCCAGACATTCGGGTCATGCGCCCAAATCTGCCTGAAAATCTGGCCAATGTGATTGCACTGAGCTTGAGCAAACGCCCGGAAACCCGTTACCAGAACGGTGACCAGTTTGCCGCAGAACTCAGGGCGGTGTTGGCCACCATCCCCGGTGGACAGGAAGTTGCAGGCTCGACCGCTACCAGCCGACAGGGCGCTCAGCAGGCACAGCCTCAGCCAGGATATGAGAAGACAATCGTTCAAAATACGCGGCGTGCACCCTGACTTGATGAGAGCCGCCATGAATGTTCGTACTGGAAACTCTGTGCCCGATGAGCCTGAGAGGCAATTAGACCAATAATGATGTACACGTTTTTCACAAAAACTGATCCAGGCCTGGCCAGGGAAAATAACGAAGATTCGGTGGCCGTTGACGAAACCACCCGCCTTGCCGTGTTGGCAGACGGCATGGGTGGCTATAACGCGGGCGAAATTGCGAGTGGAATGGCCACTGCTTTCATCAAGTCTGAGATGGCTCGCTGGCTGGCTGAAGCTGGCAAGACCGCAAAAATCAAGGAAATCCGTCGGGCCCTAGAGATTTGTGTCGAAAATGCCAATCGGTCAATTTACAACGCTGCCAGCTCCAACGCCCAGTACTCGGGCATGGGAACCACGCTGGTGGTTGGCGTGTTTCAAGGCGCCAAACTGATTCTGGGCCATATTGGCGACTCGCGCTGCTACCGCTTGCGTGCCGGCGAATTCACCCAAATCACGCGGGACCATTCGCTGCTTCAAGAGCAGATTGACGCCGGGCTGCTCACAGTGGAGCAGGCCGCGACCTCCACCTACAAGAACCTGGTCACCCGCGCTTTGGGCGTTGACGATACGGTGATGCTGGAGCTCAACGAATATGATGTCGAGTCCGGCGACATTTACCTGATGTGTTCGGACGGCCTGTCGGACATGGTGGAAGACCCGGAGATCGGCAGTGTGCTTCTCGGGCAACAATCGATGGATCAAATGGCCGAGCAACTTGTGGCGGTGGCAAACGACCACGGCGGACGGGATAACATCTCGGTGCTGCTGGTGCTGGTTGGCGGCGGAGGCGAAAAGCGCGGTTTGATTTCCAGGTTATTGGGAAAATAATCAGTATGTCAATTTTTCGAATTACAAATTTCAGGAACAGGAGTCGGTCATGCCGAAAATGATCGTATCGATAGACGGAGTTGTGATCAAGGAAGTCCAGTTAACAAAGGATCGGACTACGCTTGGACGCCGCCCCTATAACGATATCGTTATCGACAATCTGGCCGTCAGCGGAGAACATGCTGTGCTGCAGATGAGTGGCAGTGAAGTACACATTGAAGATCTCAACAGCACCAACGGCAGTTACGTCAACGGCAAGGCTATCAAAAAGCAACTGCTGCAAAACGCTGACGTTATCGAAGTCGGGAAATACAAGATCAAGTTCGTCAACGAAGCGGCGGAACATGGGTACGAAAAGACTCAAATGTTCAGGCCAAGTCAAGCTGCGGCTCTGGCAGGAGCGCAATTCGGCGCGGCTCCGGTAGCGGCCCCGGTGCCACGCAGCCCGCCGGACTCGGGTTATCCAGGCGCCTCGTCCTCACGGGCGGCCATCAAGGTGCTGTCAGGCGCGGCGTCAGGCCGTGAAGTGCCGTTGACCAAAGTGGTCACCACCATCGGCAAACCGGGTGTCGCGGTGGCGGCGATCACCAAACGCAGCCATGGTTTTGTGGTTCATCATGTCGAAGGAGCGGGCAATCCGTCGTTGAACGGGGCTCCCATCGGTGTTGACCCGGTTTCCCTCAAAAATGGCGATCTGATTGAACTTGCCGGTACGCAGATGCAGTTCATACTGACCTGAGCGCCTTATCTGGTGGATTATTAGCGCCACCAGGTTGTAAGCCACAAGGAAACAAGGTCGTTGTGGAATCATTACTGAAACATTGGCCGCGTATCCTGGTCACATTGTTGCCTTTGGCAGTGGTGCTGCTGCATTCGATTGGTGTCGTCAAACTGTCCATCATCCAGCGCCTGGATCATGTCATTTACGACACGCGCCTGCGTGCCACCATGCCCGCCACGCTGGACGAGCGGATCGTTATTGTTGATATCGACGAAAAGAGCTTGGCCGAGGTGGGCCAGTGGCCGTGGGCGCGCAATCGCCTGGCCGACCTCACCCGCGAATTGTTTGACGGGCAAAAAATTGCCGTTGTCGGGTTTGACGTTGTATTCGCGGAACCTGACGAAAGTTCGGGCTTACGTCGACTTAATGAGCTGGCCAAGGGCGAGCTTAAGGACCAAGCCACATTTGTTGAAAGAGTCAAATCGCTCCAGGGTGTCCTAGATCACGACGCTCTGTTTGCCAATGCGTTGGAAAAGCGATCAGTTGTGCTGGGGTATTACTTTACGAGTGACCGTGAGGGCCGTTCCTCAGGTGTATTGCCGGCTCCTGCGATGGCGCGTGAGGCATTGCAGGGTCGACAAATCCGGTTTACCTCTTGGGACGGATTTGGCTCAAACATTGAGCAACTTGCCAAGGCCGCGCCCATGGCCGGGTTTTTCAATTCGATCACTGAGGAAGATGGCGTCGTGCGTTCGTTGCCTTTGGTCGCTGAATTCAAGGGGCAATATTACGAGTCGTTGTCATTGGCCGTGTTTCGTCTGTTGACTGGCTTGCCGAGTGTTGCGCCAGGGTTTCCACGTGAACGATTCCTGGGCAAAAGTTACCAAGGTTTGGAGAGCATTTTGCTGAACCTTGCCGACAAAAGAACCTATGCCATTCCAGTAGACGACCGCGTTTCTTCCCTGGTGCCCTTTCGGGGGCCCGGTGGGCCAGCTGGTGGCTCCTTCAAGTACGTGTCGGCGGCTGACATTTTGGGAAAGAAAATTCCGCCTGGAACGTTAAAGAACAAGATTGTTTTAGTCGGCACGACGGCGCCCGGTTTGATGGACTCGCGGGTAACACCCGTCAGCGAGGTTTACCCGGGAGTTGAAACGCACGCGAACGTCATTGCCGGGCTGCTGGACGGCAGGGTCTTGGTGAGACCTGACTACTCGGTTGGCTACGACGTTGTGTTGCTGGTGATGTCGGGGCTGGTGTTGGCATTTGCGCTGCCCTTATTGAGCGCTTCGCGCGCGGTTTTGTTGAGTGCCGGCGTAGTGGCGTTCCTGTTTGCCTTGAATTTCTGGCTTTACCAGTCGTTCGGCCTGGTGTTGCCGTTAGCCGGTGCATTGGCCATGGCCGCAGCGGCTTTTGCGTTGAACATGAGTTACGGCTACTTTGTGGAAAGTCGATCTAAGCGCGAACTGGCCAACCTGTTTGGCACCTATGTGCCGCCTGAACTGGTGGACGAGATGGTGAAAGACCCCGACAGCTACAGCATGAAGGCCAGCAACAAGGAGTTGACCGTGATGTTTTGCGATATGCGGGGTTTCACAAAAATGTCGGAGAAGATGGAGCCGGTACAGCTGCAGGCCCTGCTCAATGAAGTGTTTAGCCGCTTGACGGGGCGTATCCGCGCCAATCGGGGAACCATCGACAAATACATGGGTGATTGCGTCATGGCCTTTTGGGGCGCGCCGGTGGAAACGGCAAACCATGCGCAACTGGCCGTCACAGCGGCAATGGAAATGTCGCTGGAGATCAAGGCCATTAATCAGGAGCACCGCGCCAAAGGCATTCCCGAGATTGGCATCGGAATTGGCCTCAACACGGGCAGCATGTGCGTCGGCGACATGGGTTCTAATATCCGGCGAAGTTACACGGTGATTGGTGACGCAGTGAATCTCGGTTCCCGCCTGGAGGGATTGTCGAAGGCTTACGGGGTGGATATTGTGGTCAGCGAGTCGACACGCAAACTTGCGCCTGAATTCGCCTGGGAGGAGCTCGACAAAGTTCGGGTGAAGGGCAAAGACCTAGCGGTAGCAATTTTTCACCCGCTTGGTCTGGCAGAAAGCCTTGCATCTGGTGCGGCATCGGAACTAAAGACCTGGGGAAGCTTCATGAGGGCGTACAGGGCCCAAGACTGGGACCAGTCCGACGTGCTTTTGCTCAATTTGACCCGCGCAAATGCAAAAAAATACCTTTACCAGCTGTATTTGGATCGGGTAGCCTCAATGAGAATGTTGCCATTCGATCCCGAATGGGACGGTGCAACGAACTTTGAAACCAAATAAGGACACGCCATGAAAGTACGTGTGCTGGGCTGCTCTGGCGCAATTGCCAAAGACTGCCGGACGACGTCTTTTCTGATTGACGGTGACGTTCTGATTGATGCCGGCACCGGGGTCGGCGACTTGACGCTTGAGGAAATGCGCTGCATCGACCAGGTTTTTCTCACCCACTCCCACCTGGATCACGTTGCCGCTTTACCGTTAATGGTAGATTCAGTTGCCGCCCGCCGCACGACGCCGCTGCAAATTTACGCGCTGTCAGGAACCATTGCCGCGTTGCGGGCGCATATTTTCAACGATATCATCTGGCCGGATTTCAGCCGCATTCCAACGCCTGAGGCACCGTTTGTAACGTTTCACGAAATAAGTACGGGTCAGGCATTGCAACTTAAGGGTAAATTGATCGAGGTACTCCCTGCAGTTCACACGGTTCCAGCGGTAGGGTATGCCGTAACGGCGGGCACTGGCTGCTGGGTTTTCACTGGGGATACCGAACGGAATCCGGCATTCTGGAAGCGCATCAATGAGCTGAATGTGGCAATACTTGTCATCGAAACCGCTTTCAGCAACCGCGAAAAAGACTTGGCAAAATTGAGTTTGCACTTGTCGCCAGTCGTTTTGGCAGACGAGTTGGACAATATCCATCCCGACAAGAAGTACCCGATTTACATCACACACACCAAACCGGCTGAAACTGCGCTGATCATGGCAGAAATACAGAAGTTTGACGAAACTGCAATCAACGGGCCGAACGTGAGCCACGACATACGTTGGCTGCGCGCCGGCCAGGAGTTCGAACTATGAATGCCGTATTGAAACCGTCTGTCCCGGGGAAGCCCAGAGACCTCGCGTTTGCCGAATCGCAGAGTCTTCCAGCCGAAAAGCGTGGTACCACGTTCGAAGCTTTGTTCTACCGTCAACTTCAGCAGGTGACGGCTCGCATACATGAAACCGACAACCTGGACCAGATCATGCTCGAAGCGAGCCAGGATATCTGCAAACTCTTCAATGCCGACCGCCTGACTTTGTACGCGGTTACCGAAGACAGGACAGCAATCATTTCCAAGGTCAAGACCGGTCTAAACAGCAGCCGCGACCTTAAGCTACCCATTTCCCCACAAAGTCTGGCAGGATATTGCGCCTTTAGCAAGACACTGATCAATCTGGCCGACGTTTACGACGAAGAGGCTCTCAAACAGATCCACCCGGCACTGACGTTCTTGAAGGAAGTTGACAAACGATCAGGCTATCGAACGCGCGAAATGCTGGTGGCTCCGGTGATGGAGGGCGACACCTTGCACGGCGTCTTGCAGGTGATCAACAACAAGAGCAACCAGCCCTTCAGCGAAATTGAAGTCGAAGGCGTGTCGCAGCTTTGCAAAACCCTTGGCACGGCGATCCGCCAACGCGTGAGAAAAGCCGAAGACATCCAGCGCAAGGTGGCGACGAAGTACGACGGATTGATCGCCGAAAGTGTCATTACCAAGGCCGAGCTTCAACAGAGCGTGGAAGACGCTCGGGCTGAGGGCCACAGCGTCGAGCAGGTTTTGATTGCCAAGTACAAGGTGAAACCATCGCAAATTGGCGCCTCACTGGCCAAATTTTTTGGTGTTCCGTATGAACCGTTCAATGCTGGACGCATCCGCTCCGAGCATCTGCATGGCGCGCTGAAACGTGAGTTTGTACAGGGGCAAGGCTGGTTTCCGCTGGAAGACTCCCCCGAGGGGCTCGTCGTAATGTGCATTGACCCGGAGGCTGTGCGAGGTTCGCGCATCGTGCCGCAGGTGTTTTCCAAGTTCAACAAGTTCAGCTACCGGGTCAGCACACTGACCGAATTCCAACAGACCTTGGATCAGATTTTTGGCGCCGGCGCTGAAGGCGGTTCAATCGACGACTTGCTCGCCGACATGGATGGTGGCCCGATTGACGACGGCAGCGGTGAAGACTCTTTGGAGTCGGCGGCCGCCGACAACGAACTCGTCAAATTCGTCAACAAGGTCATTATTGACGCCTACCACCAGAAGGTGTCGGACATCCATATTGAGCCGATGCCAGGCAAGTTCAAAACCGGCATCCGCTTTCGTATCGACGGCAGTCTCATGCCCTATATCGAAGTGCCCGCCCATTTCCGCCAAGCGATGGTCACCCGCTTGAAGATCATGTGTGACCTCGACATTTCCGAGCGTCGCAAGCCTCAAGACGGCAAGATCAAGTTCAAAAAGTACGGTCCAATTGACATCGAATTGCGGGTCGCCACGATCCCCTCGGCTGGCGGCGTGGAAGACGTGGTGATGCGGATTCTGGCGGCGGGCGAACCGATTCCCTTGGACAAGCTGGGCCTCACTCCCCACAACAAAGACCGGGTCATCAGAACGGTTGAAAAACCCTACGGCTTGTTTTACGTGTGCGGACCGACCGGCTCCGGTAAAACCACCACGCTGCATTCAATCCTCAAACACCTGAACAAACCAGACACCAAAATCTGGACGGCGGAAGACCCGGTCGAGATCACGCAAAAAGGCCTGCGCCAGGTTCAGATCAACCGAAAGGCAGGCATTGACTTCGCCTTGGTGATGCGGGCTTTTCTGCGGGCCGACCCCGACATCATCATGGTCGGCGAATCGCGCGACAAAGAAACCGTGTCCATGGGTGTGGAGGCATCGCTCACGGGCCACCTGGTGTTTTCTACGCTCCACACCAACTCGGCGCCTGAGTCCATCACCCGCCTGCTGGACATGGGCATGGATCCGTTTAACTTCGCCGATGCACTGCTGGGCATCCTGGCCCAGCGGTTAGCCAAGAAGTTGTGCGACTGCAAAGAGTCCTACGCGCCCAACGGCTCAGAGCTGAAAAAGTTCGTCACCGAATATGCCGAAGAACTGCGCCATTCCAAAGCCTGGAAAGACGACTACGACGGCGAAGTCCAAAAACTCATTGACACTTGGGTTGAAACTTATGGCACCGACGGCCAACTCAAGTTTTACCGATCCGTCGGCTGCGACAAATGCAATAAAACCGGCTACAAAGGCCGGATTGGCCTGCATGAGTTGCTGATCGCCGACGACGATATCAAGAAGCTAATTCAGGAACGCGCACGCGTGGCTGAAATTTTTGCGGCCGCTGTGGAAGGCGGGATGCGAACCTTAAAAATGGACGGCATGGAGAAAATCATGATGGG
>JANOYE010000146.1:0-9168 GCA_031428695.1 Rhodoferax sp.
TGCAGTCCGTTTTGATTTAGATTTTCGGGCAATGGGATCGCCATGGCGTGGCCGTAACGTGTGATGTCAATGCGGCTGGTTTTGGCTGCCAAGTCAGGATGGGGGGCGCTTAATTCGGTGAGAATCACGTCGCGCCAATGCGCCCACGGGGTTTCCAGCAACATCTTTTGACCTTGCAGCACGTCACCCATCGCGCGGTAATGCGTGAGCACGGTGGGGCCGGGCACACTTCGAAGGCTTTGGTGCATGGCATCGACGTAACCCAGGCTGGCGCCGTTGCGGGCGTTCCCTGCGGCTTCTGCGTCAGATTGCGGGTTGTAAACCACGTTGTCCCAACTCGGCGCTGTGCCGGGGCGGTCATGCAAAGGTGTGTGCAGGTGGATGTTGGCGACGAGCCACGGGGCGTAACGCGTTTTCGCGGCAGCCTCAACCAGAAACTGCGGCGGGTTTTGCACGACACGCGCCGCGACAAACAACGGCAGCGCGACGATGCAATGGTCTGCCTGCCAGCGTTGGGTTGATTGCGTCGCGGGGTGAAATGCGTCCACTTCCACGCCGTGTTTCACAACCGCAATGCGGGTTACCAGCCAGCCTGTGTGCAGTCGGTCATTCAACGGCTTTGCCAACTGCTTGGTCAGCCAGCCATTGCCTTCGGGCCAGGTCAACACGCCGTCGCGGCCAGCGTCGTTGGTAGCTGCCGTCGACGATGTTGAAGGCGCATGAAACCCATGGCGGCTGGCGAAGTAGTGCAGGCCTGCCCAGGCTGACACGGTGGCGATGCCAGCGCCGTAATCGTCTTTGCAGCAGTAGTCGAGGTACCAGCGAAGGTGCTTGTCGGTCAGTTGATGTTGGTCCAGGTACGCTACAAATGTTATAGCTATTAACGCATGTTTTACGTGACTTACAGGTGATTTTGATATAGGAATCGTCCAGTTTGCCGCCTGCCTTGCCTGCGCCACCAATTCGGCGAACTTTTGGTACTGCGCCAGGGTGTCGCGGCCCACACCTTGCAGCGGCAGCAGGCCGTCTTGCCACTCTCCGTTGAAGAACAGGCGCTCTTGCGGGCTGTGGCACAGGTGGCGTTCGTCGTAGACCCAGCGCCCGGCCAGCCGTTGGCGAAGGCCCAGTTCCTCGAGAAAATCTTGCACCTCGCGGGCATTGTCGCCGGGCACCGGCAAATAATGCGCCCCGAGCGGGCAGGCGATGCTGTTGACTGCACCGGGGCGGCTGTTGCCACCGGCCTGGTCTTCGAGTTCCAGCAGGGCGAAGTCTTCCACGCCATTCAATCGCAAGGCGCGCGCGGCGGCCAAGCCCGCCACACCGCCGCCAGCGATGACGAAGCGGGTTCGGGTGGTTTTGCCAGGCGCAGGCCAGCCTTTTTGATCGCGCAAAGTGTCGTCGCGCAAAAGGTGGCCGCGCGCGTGGGCAGCCCCGGTGAAGCCGCCTTCAATGGCGCGCAAGGCTTCCTGCTCCGATTTGCCGCAGCCCCACAGCGGCAACGCGGCGCTCGCAATGAAATTTCGCCGCTTCATGGCCGCTTCATTGCGTCACTGCCCCGCAGCGCCCGCCGCTTTGCCCCACTCGGCTTCGTAAGTGGTCACCAGCACCTGGTTTGAAAGCCGGTTGATGTCGGCTGGCACACGCGCCATGTCGAGTGAAAAATCAAACAGCAACGGCAATGTTTGCAGATTCAGGAAGCGCAAGCCGGGCGGCAAAGCGTCCGGCAAACGCCACGGTCTGCGGCTGGCGATGACGAAGCCCCATTCGCCAAAACTCGGCACGTTGGCGTGGTACGGCGTGGCAGTCAGGCCGACCGATTCAATCGTGTTGGCCACAGTCCAGAAACTGCGGCGCGCCACCAGCGGCGAAGTGGTTTGAATCACCGCATATCCGCTGGCCGCCAAGCGCTTGTCCAGCATGGCGTAAAACGAATTGGTGTAGAGCTTGCCAATGCTGAAATTGGTCGGGTCGGGGAAATCCACCACGATCACGTCGAAGGTTTCCGTCGAGTTCTCCAGCCAATGGAAGGCGTCGGCGTTGATGACTTTGACTTTGGGCGACTGCAGCGAGCCGCCATTGAGCGCGACGAGGGTGGGCTGTTCGGAAAACAGCCGCGTCATGGCTGGGTCTAGCTCCACCAACGTGACCGATTCAACGCCGGGGTATTTGAGGATTTCTCGCACCGCCATGCCGTCGCCGCCGCCCAAAACGGCCACTTTTTTCGGTGCGCCACCGCTGGACACAGTTCCTGAAATGCCTGCGGCATAGGCAGCCATCGCCGGGTGCACCAAGGCCTCGTGGTAGCGGTATTCGTCGCGCTCGGCAAACTGTAAGTTGCCATTGAGAAACAGGCGGTGGCCACCCTTGCCGCGTGTGACCACGATGCGCTGGTAGGGCGACTGCGCGGTGAAGACCACGGCGTCTTGGTAGAACCTGTCTTCGGCCAGCGTGGTGATGTGGTCGGCCCCGGCGAAGGCGACGGCCAGCGCAGCCAGTGTGGCGAAGCAGGCGAAGGCGTGGGCGGCGAAATGCCGCAGCTCATGGCGGAACAGCCACAGCGCCCACAGCGCCACAGCGGCGTTCATCAAACCAAACAGCAGCCCGGTGCGGATCAACCCCAAATGCGGCACCAGCACCAAGGGGAACGCCACCGACACGGCCAGCGCGCCCAAGTAATCAAACGTCAACACCTGCGAGACCAGCACCTTCAAGGCCACGTTTCGTTTGAGGATGCGCATCACCAGGGGAATCTCCAGCCCGACCAAGGTGCCAACGCCGAAAACCAGCGAATAAAGCAGGAAGCGAAAGGCCTGCGGCATGTAGCCATTAGCTATGAATAAAAGAGCGGGCAGCGCACCACCCACAAGGGCTACCAGCAGTTCTATTCTTAAAAAATGGGCCGGCAGTTGGCGCTCAAAATAACGCGACAAGTAAGAGCCGACACCCATGGCAAACAGGTAAACGCCGATGACGGTGGAGAACTGCAACACCGAGTCGCCCAGCAGGTACGAGGCCAACGCCCCGGCCGCCAGCTCGTACACCAGCCCGCAGGCGGCCACCACAAACACCGAAGCCAGCAGCGCCACTTCCATCGGGCCGGGCGCCGAGGCGGAAGGTTTACTCATCCATCCGTCACCCGTGGATGGCCGCCGCGACGATGATGCTGATGCCCAACGCCATCGCAGCCACCACCAACGCCAGCGCAAGGTTTTGCTTGTCTACCAGCTCGTCCCAGAGCTTGTACGGCGTGATTTTGTCAATGAGGACAAAACACAGCCAGAAAATCACCACGCCAATCAGCGCGAACAGGATGGAGCCGAAGAAAGCAGCAGGTTTAAGCCATTCAAGTCCCATGGGAATCTCCTTAAGTGAAAGATCGACTGAAAATTTGAGTGAAAAAATTTGTCATGCGAAACACAGGCGTGTGATGGCCTCTATTTGTGGCCGCCGCCGCCCGAAAACCCGCCAAACGAGCCGCCCGAGCTGCGCGAAGAACTCGACGACGAACAGTTCTCGACCCTCGGGTCGCAACTCGAACAACGGCCGACCAAGGCCAGGAACAACAAAACGATGAGCACCAACACGACGATGGTGCCGCAACCCAGGCCCGCCACTGAGCTGCCGGGTTTGGCGTCTGCGCGTTTGAGCAGGTCTTTTTTGTCGTCGAGTTTGAAGGCCTTGGCAACGGTGTCGCTGTCGATCTGGCCGCCCGTCGACCAGGTCACTTCGCTGGCCGATTTTTCCATCGACAACAGGCTTTTGCCACTGCCGAAGTCGCGGTTGTCGGTGACCTGGCCGCGCATGACTTGCCAATAGAACTCGCCGGCCACGTAGGTGGTTTCGGCGCGGTAGTTTTCCTTCAACTGGTAACGCTGGCCGAGGTACGTCGCCGCGCGCCCACCCTCCATCATCACTGGCGCGCCCGTGGCCGGTTTGACGAGGCTCCAGCCATCGGTGGCATCGACCAAAAATGTGAAGCCGCGTTTTTGGTTGAACAGCAGGTACTCTTCCCAGCCGAAATGTTCGCCGGGGTCTGCCGGGTCGGTGCCCATGCGGTGCTGGAAACCCACCACTTGCCACATCACGCCTTGCAACTGACCTTGTGAGCCGAGCTTGATGAGGGGCCGCACGGGTTCGTCTTGAAGCGCATGTTTGAGTTCGCCGCCAATGCCGCCCGACACGTCAATCAGGCTGTTGCAAGACGCGCAGGTGATGCTTTTGCTGGTGTCAAGCAGCACCGCCACGCTGGCGCCGCAGTTTGGGCAGGCGAAGTGGCGGCCTTTTTCTTCTTTGGCCGACTCGTCTTTGAGCCCCGTGAGTTGCAGGTCTTCGAGCAAGACCGTGCCGCCCATCGACAGGCTTGGCGGCGTGGAGCCGTAGTCGATGCTGAGCACTTCTGCGGAACGGCCAATGCCACTGCCGATACCGCTACCAATACCACCGCCCTGGCTGCGCAGCTCCACCAGGTCAAAAGCTTTGCCCAGTTCGGGCAGGCGCGGCAATTCGCCTTGCGCTGAAATCAGCGTCACCTGTTGATTCGACGCGACGTTGAACTGTTTGCCCTGGATGTTGACGCTGGCACCCACGCGGAATTGCTGCGCGGCGGGCGTTTCACGCAGCGGCTGGATCGGCAAAGAGAAAACGTAAGCGCCGTTGTCTTCGCTCAAATAGCCCGAGCTGCCATCGACCAACACCGCGTGCCATTCGTTCCAGCTGCCCTCGGCGTATTTGTATTGCAGGCGGCCCACCAGCGTGAACGGCCTTTTGACCGTGCCCTGGGGCGTGGTGTGCGTCCAGACGCCGCTGGCCTGCAGTTGCAGCGGGCTGTGGTCGTCAAACAGCTCGGCCATTTTGCCGATGCGCGCCAGTTTGTCGCCATCCCGCACCACCGTGCTCTGGCAATAGCCGCACACGGCATGGGTGGACTGCGCGCTGACAAACTCAACCGGCGCGCCACAGCCCGGGCACGGCGCCCGGTAGCTGCGTTGAGCAGACCCTTCAGCCACGCAGCTTTAGACCAGTTTCTTCAGTAACTCAGCCTTCTTGTTGTCGAATTCTTCTTGCGTCAAGATGCCTTTGGCCTTCAGGTCGCCGAGTTTTTCCAAGGTGGCCATCACATCTTCGGCTTTCACGCCAATTGCCACTGCGGGAGCCGCAGCCGCCGCGCCGCCTTGCAAACCTGCTTGCAGGTTTTGCGCCAGCACCTGGCCCAACGCTACGCCTGCGCCCAAGCCCATGGCGTCACCGGCAATGCCGCTGCCCCCGCCACCACCTTCGGCAAACTTTGGAATCGCCTGCGCCGTTTGGTACTGCATGAACTTGCCCATGTCGTTGCCGACCATGCCCATGCCGATTTTTTGATCGAGGATTTTTTGCAGCTCTTCCGGCAGCGAGAGGTTTTGCACCGTCATGCCGTCCAGCTTCAAGCCAATTTTTGCGAACTCGGGCGCCAATTGGGTCGTCAGCGCTTGCGCAAATACCAACTGGTTCGAGGCCAAGTCCAGAAACGGAATGCCGCTGCTGGCGATCGCGTTGCTGATGTTTTGCAGCACCAGGCCGCGCAACTGGCCGTCCAGCTCAGACGCCTGGTAACTCGCGCGGGTGCCTGAGATTTCGGTGTGGAAGAGTTTGGGGTCGGCCACGCGGAAGCTGTAGTTGCCAAAGGCGCGCAGGCGCACCGCACCAAAGTCTTTGTCACGGATGGTGATGGGCTGGGGCGTGCCCCATTTTTGGTCAACCTGCTGGCGCGTGCTGAAGAAGTACACATCACTCTTGAAGGGCGACTCGAAGAGTTTGTCCCAGTTCTTCAAATAGGTGAGCACCGGCAGCGTTTGCGTGGTGAGTTTGTGGGTGCCGGGGCCAAACACATCGGCCGCTTTGCCTTCATTCACAAACAGCGCCACCTGGGATTCGCGCACCGTCAGTGAAGCGCCGTTTTGTATCTCCATCTCGGCCATGGGGAAACGCCAGGCCAGGGTGCCATCTGACTCTTCAGTCCATTGAATGATGTCAATAAACTGTTTCTTGATGAAGTCCATCAGTGCCATGGCGTGCTCCGGTGAGTGGAAGGGTGAAAAGCGATGATACGCAGGTTTGTCCACCGATAATTGCCGCATGGAAGCCCGCGCCCAAGCCATCCTCCTCGCCGCCGGGCGCGGCGAACGCATGCGCCCGCTCACGGACAACTGCCCCAAGCCCTTGCTCCAAGTGCGCGGCAAGCCGTTGATGCAGTGGCCGTTGGAGGCCATGCTGCGCGGCAGGTTGCGGGGCGTGGTGGTCAACACGGCTTGGTTGGGCGAGCAGATTGAAGCGCGGTTTTCAAACCGCTTCACGGACAGCCCTTTCGACAGTTTTACAAAGGAAGTAGGCGATCAAGTCACGAATAATGTGCGTGAAAAGCTATCAAATCAGGAGCGGTTTACGGCAAACCACGACACGGGTGTCTCGCGTCATTTGCGCATCAGCTATTCCCATGAAGGCCGGGATTTTGGCGGCGCACTGGAAACGGCAGGCGGCATTGCACGTGCGTTGCCGCTGCTGGATGACGTATTTTGGGTGGCTGCCGGTGATGTGTTTGCGCCCGCTTTTGAGGTCACCCAGCAGTCGGTTGCGGACTTCAACGCCAGTGGCAAATTGGCCCACCTGTGGCTCGTGCCCAATCCTGAGCACAACCCGCACGGCGACTTTGGTTTGAGCGCAGACGGCCTCGCGCTGAACCTGCCGAAAGGCTCTGTAGAGCCCCAATTCACCTACAGCACCATCGGCCTCTTTCGGCACGCGCTGTTTGCGCCACCTTTCTGCGACATTCCACCTGGCAACCCACAAGGCATCAAAGCCGCCCTGGCACCGCTGCTGCGCGCCGCGATGGATCGGCAACTCGTCTCAGCCGAGGTCTACAAAGGCCGCTGGGCCGACATTGGCACGCCCCAGCGCTTGCTTGAAATCAATCAGAGCGAAAATGGAATTGCCCCGGCAATCAAAACGCCGGAAACAGCACAAGGATTAAAAACATGAACATCGACAACTTCAAGCAGCGCCGCGCCGCGCTGGCCAAACTGCTGGGCCCCAATGGCATCGCGATTTTGCCTACGGCGCCCGAGCGGCCACGCAACCGCGACAGCGATTTTTTGTACCGGCATGACAGTTATTTCTACTACCTCACCGGCTTCACCGAGCCCAACGCCTGGCTGGTGTTGAAGGGCGACGGCAGCACCACGCTGTTTTGCAACCCCAAAGACATGGAGCGTGAAGTCTGGGACGGCATCCGCCTGGGCCCCGATGCAGCACCCGCCGCGCTGGGCCTGGATGCTGCGTTTTCCGCGAACGCGCTCGATGTTGAGATGCCCAAACTGCTGGACAACCGCAGCGTCGTCTGGTACCCATTTGCGACCCACAAGGGCATTGAGACCCGCATCGACGGCTGGCTGCAGAGTTTGCGCGCGCGCATTCGTTATGGCGCGGTGTGCCCGGACCGTCAGAACGATTTATGCACGCTGCTGGACGATATGCGCCTCGTCAAAGACGCGCAGGAGCAGGCCACCATGCGCCGCGCGGCTGCCATCAGCGCGGGCGCGCACATCCGCGCGATGAAACTCTCGGCGCAGATGTTGCGCGACGGCAAAGACGTGCGTGAATACCACCTCGACGCCGAGCTGTTGCATGAGTTCCGCCGCCAGGGCTCGCAGTACCCGGCCTACCCGAGCATCGTCGCGGCAGGCGCCAACGCCTGCGTGTTGCATTACCGCGCCGATGAAGCCCCCGTGCGCTCCGGCGAGCTGGTGCTGATCGACGCCGGTTGCGAGCTCGACAGTTACGCCAGCGACATCACCCGCACCTTCCCGGCCAACGGCAAATTCACCGCGCCACAGCGCCAGTTGTACGACCTGGTGCTGGCCTCGCAACAAGCCGCCGTAGACGCCACCAAAGCTGGCGCGCGTTTCACCGACCCGCACGAGGCCAGCGTGAAGGTGCTGGCCCAGGGCATGCTGGATGTCGGCCTGCTTGACAAAAACAAGGTCGGCTCGTTGGCCGATGTGATCGACAACCGCAGCTACTTCCAGTTTTACATGCACCGCACCGGCCACTGGCTCGGCCTGGACGTGCATGACCCCGGCGCCTACCTCGAACCCGCGGAGTTGGGCAAAACCAGCGTGCGCAAAGACGCGCTCACCGGCGAGACCATCGTCAACCGACCGGCGCGCATCTTGCACCCCGGCATGGTGTTGACCATCGAGCCTGGCATCTATGTGCGCCCCGCACCCGGCGTGCCCGAACAGTTCCACAACATCGGCATCCGCATTGAAGACGACGCCATCGTCACCGCCACCGGCTGCGAGCTGATCACGCGTGGCGTGCCGGTGGATGGGGATGAGATTGAAGCGTTGATGCGCTGATACGTTGACCCATTGACGCGGAAATGGCGGTCTTTTCACCGCCAACTAAAGCATTTGCTATCCGCGCGGGCACGGACAATGTTTGCATACATCGACGGCGGCCCCTAGACCGCCGCGTCAGCCATCAAGGAGTTGAACATGCCCACCCACGATACGCTGGAACGATTCATCGCCCGCGTGGAGGAGAACAAACACGTCGAGGCGATTCAAGAGTTCTACACCGAACAGGCCGCCATGCAGGAAAACCAGGGCGAGCCGCGCGTCGGGCGCGAGGGCCTGATGGCAGGCGAGGCACGTGTTTTGGCTCGGGTCAAATCGGTGGCGTCCCAGTGTGTGCGGCCAGTGATGGTGAATGGCGACCACGTGGCCATCCGCTGGGTGTTCCGCTTCGAATGGTTGGACGGCAGCAGCACCACCATGGAAGAAGTCGCCTGGCAACGCTGGGAAGGGCAGCGCATCGCCCAGGAGACTTTCTTTTACGACCCGGCCCAGCGGCGGCCCGAGCGGCCACAGGTTTAATGTGCGCTTGATTCTGGGGCGTTGCGCGCCCTACACTGGCGGCACCCAACTCAAGGAGACCTTGCATGCCCGCTGGCCAGCTCACATTCGACGGCAGAGAATATCTTGACGGCACCGCGTCAGACCCACTCATCCTGGGCTGGATGCAAGGCTCACCACCGCCTGCAGCGAAACAGGTGCGTTTTGAAGACGACGCCACGTTGGGGTTCCCGCAGAACCGCTGGACACTTTCTCACATGCGCGAGCTGGTGCCCAC
>JANOYE010000147.1:0-2700 GCA_031428695.1 Rhodoferax sp.
CTGGCGCATTACGGGCTGGATTACGCCAGCCTGTCGGCCCTGAACCCCCGCCTGATTTACTGCAGCGTCACCGGCTTCGGGCAAACCGGCCCCTACGCGAAACGCGCGGGCTACGATCTGATGATCCAGGCCATGAGCGGCATGATGAGCATCACCGGCCACCAGGACGGCGTACCCGGCGGCGGCCCGATGCGGGTGGGGGTTGCCATCACCGACCTGTTCACCGGCGTTTTCGCTTGCAGTTCGATATTGGCGGCGCTCGAAGTGCGGCACCAAACCGGCAAAGGCCAACACATCGACATGGCCCTGCTCGACTGCGGCATGGCGATGCTGGCCAACCAGGCGATTGGTTACCTCAACACCGGGGCCGTGCCCACGCGCCAGGGCAACACCCACCCGAGCCTGGCGCCGTACCAAAACTTCCCCACGAGTGACGGCCAAATGCTGCTGGCCATCGGCAACGACGGCCAGTTCGCGCGTTTCTGCGAAGCCGCTGGCAAACCCGAGTGGGCGCAAGACGAGCGCTTCAACAAGGTGGCGCCGCGCAACATCCACCGCAACACACTGATCCCGCTGATGGTCTCGGTCACCCTCACCCAAACCACGGCGTACTGGATCAAACTACTCGAAGACAAAGCCGTGCCCTGCGGCCCCATCAACACCATTGACGAGTCTTTTGCGGATGCCCAGGTGAAACATCGAAATATTCTAGTAAAACAGGCTGTAAGTCACGTAAAACGTGCACAAGCAGCTACTGTAAATATAGCGACTGTGGCGACAATTTCCACGGTCGCCAGCCCCTTGCGCCTCACAGACACCCCGCCGGTGTTGCGCCGCGCGCCGCCGTCGATGGGTGAACACACCGATGAGGTGCTGGCTGAGCTGGGGATGGATGCAGCGCAAATTGCTGCGTTGAAACAGGCTGGGGTGGTTTAGAGCGCTGTGGATCTTCAATTCTATCAATGTTATAATGGTTTATCATTGTTACTACTAAATTTGATAAGTTACGGTAACTTTCCTAAATATGGATCCCTTAACCAACCCCTTTTCACCTGGCGCGGGCAACCAGCCGCCTGAATTGGCGGGTCGTGGCGAATTGTTGCGCCGCGTTGAGATATTGTTGGCCCGAATCAAGGCAGGTCGCAGCGAGCAAAGCTTGTTCATGGTCGGGTTGCGTGGTGTTGGCAAAACCGTGTTGCTCAACCGCGTACGTGAAATTGCTGAAGTGCAGGGTTACCGGGCAGTGCTGATTGAAGCCCACGAGAACAAATCGTTGCCCCAGTTGCTTTCGCCGCCATTGCGCCAAACCTTGTTTGCATTGGACAGAATGCAAAACGTCAGCCAAAAGGTCAAGCGGGGTTTGCGAGTGCTTCGCAGTTTTATCGGCGCAGTCAAAGTCAAGGCAGGCGACGCCGAGTTCGGCCTCGACATTGATCCCGAAACAGGCTCGGCAGACAGCGGCGATCTGGAGGCCGATTTGGCTGAATTGTTTGTCGCGGTCGGCGAGGCAGCGGCAGACCGTGGCACCGCGGTTGCCGTCATCATCGACGAATTGCAGTATTTGACCGAGATCGAAATGAGCGCGCTCATCATGGCCATTCACCGCGTTTCGCAACGCAATTTGCCACTGGTGTTGATTGGCGCTGGTCTGCCGCAATTGGTTGGGCTGGCCGGCAAGTCAAAGTCGTATGCTGAACGCCTGTTCGCTTACCCGGAAGTCGGCGCGCTCGCAATGACCGATGCGGCGCAGGCTCTGCAAAGCCCGGTTGCCTCACAAGGCGTTTCCTTCACGCCCGAAGCGCTGGCCGAGGTGTACCGGGTGACCCAGGGCTACCCGTACTTTTTGCAGGAGTGGGGCTACCAATCGTGGAACCTGGCGAATCAATCGCCCATTGATCTGGCGCTGATCCAGCAAACCACTATTTCGTCCACAGCGCGCCTGGACAGCAGTTTCTTTAGGGTGCGCTTTGACCGGCTCACCCCCCGTGAAAAAGATTACCTCTGCGCTTTGGCCGAGATGGGCACTGGCAACCAGCGCTCCGGCGGTGTGGCAGAGCGTTTGGGTGTCAAAGTGCAAACCATCGCGCCATTGCGTTCAAGCTTGATCAAGAAAGGCATGATTTACAGCCCCGCGCATGGCGACACCGCTTTCACCGTGCCGCTGTTTGACCAGTTCATGCTGCGCACCATGCCCGATGGGCCGCGCAAGGCCGTAGTCTGAACGACTTTGCCGACAGCGTGGTTTAACCGGCAGGTTTGCGGCTGACCAGCACAATCCCCAGCGCCACCAGCGCCAGCGCTGCCACCAGGTTCACACTCACCGCCTCGCCCAGCCACAAGCTGCCAAACACCAGCGCAAACACGGGTGTGAGAAACACAAAGGCCGACATCTTGGTGGCCGGGTAACGGCCCAGCAGCCACATCCAGGCCAAAAAGCTGAGGAACGCGCCCAGCACGATCTGGATGGCCAATGATGTCACCGCGAACGCGCTGAACGACCAGACCCAGGCCTCGCCCAGCGCGAGCGAGAGCAGCGGCAGGCTGATGGCAGAAAACAAGAGCTGGTAAAACAGCAACTTCTCGGCTGCAATGGCGACCAGGCGTGTGCTGCGGATCACCACCGTGGTCAGGCCCCACAACATGCCGCCCGCCAGCGCCAGCGCGTCGCCCAGCCACTGCAAAGGCGGCGCGTCGCCTGCG